>JAYVCG010000407.1:0-3445 GCA_043750075.1 Acetobacteraceae bacterium
TCCTCGCGCTGCACGCGACGATCAACAGCTTCACCCGCACCCGCGTGGTCCTGCGCGGCCGGCCGGGCAATGCCGGGGCATGGGCCGCCCGCTCCGGAACCCGCGTGCTCGCGTGATCCCGCCTTCCCCTCCCTCGTCCGATGCGCGGGCGGCCGATGTGACGCTGGCCGATCTGAAACTGGCTGATCTGAAGATCGCTGATCTGAAGACCGCTGATCCAAAGGCGGGTGATCCAGGGATGGGCGGCCCAGGGGCGGGTGATCCGAAAGCGGCTGGCTCCCAGCCCTCCGCGCCCAAACCTTCCTCACCCCTGGCGGTGCTGATGAGGACGCCGCGGCGGTTCCGTTTCGACGCCGCCGTGCGTTTGCTGACCCTGGCCCGGCGCAACGCGGAACCGGCGGATGTCGCGCGGTTCCGCACCCCGCCCGGCCTGACCTATCCGCCGGTGGAGGTGCTGGAACTGCGCGGCGCCGGACGGCCGGACATGACGGTGGGGATGATGGGGTTGACCGGCCCCTCCGGCGTGCTGCCGCGGCATTACACCGATACCGTGGTGCGGACGCTGCGGGCGCGTTCGCCCTCGCTGCACGCGTTCCTGGACATGCTGGGTCATCGTTTCATCGCGTTCTTCGCGCGAGCGGGGGCGAAATACCGGGCGGCGCGGGCGGTGGAGACCGCAGCCCTGCGCACGCCGCCGGTCCAGGATCCGATTTCCCAGGTGCTGCTGGCGCTGACCGGCCATGGCACCGGTCATCTGACGAACCGGACGCTGATCTCGACCGAGCCGCTGTTGCATTACGCGGGCCTGTTCGCGACGCGCCCCCGCTCCGCCAACCAACTCGGCGCCATGGTATCCGACTGGCTGGGGATGCGGGCGGAGGTGGTTGAATTCGCCGGCGCGTGGCTCAGCCTGCCCGTGGATCAGCGCACCCGGATCGGGGCCGTGGGCCAGTTCAACCAGCTCAGCCTGGATGCCGCGGCCGGGATCAGGGCCTGGGACCCGCAGGCGCGCATCATCCTGCGGATCGGTCCGCTGAACCGCCGCGGCTTCGAACTGATGCTGCCGGACCGGATCGCCCTGCACCGGCTGGTGTCCCTGGTGCGCGCCTATGTCGGGTTCGAGATCGGTTTCGCCATCAACCCGGTGCTGGCCGCCAACGCCGTCCCGCCGCTGCAACTCAACGCGCTGGCCGATCCCCCGCCCAGACTGGGGTGGAACACCTGGCTGGAACCGGCCGAGGGCATGGGCCGCAAGCGCGTGAAGGACGCCGCCGACCCCGTGTTCGAGGCGGAAATCATCGAGGCGCAAAGCATCGTGGGGATCATCGAGGCGGGAAATACCGCTGGAAACAGCGCGTGAAGCCTTGTGTACATCACCGGGACAGGCAAAACCTGAATGTCCATCCGGAAAGCCCGCCTGTGTCCCCGCGGCCGGAAAGATTTTCACCACGGAGATCACGGAGAACCACGAAGGCGCACGGAGAAGGGAAACACTGTTGTACCGTGCGCGCGCCATGGCTGGTTTCACGAGGGAGCCTCCGTGCGTCTCCATAGTTCTCCGTGATCTCCGTGGTGAGACCTTCCGCCCTTTGGACCGCGCGGACTTTCCGGACGGGCACTGAGCCGGAACAGGCAAAACTTTCCGGACAAGAACTGACAGCAACAACGAAGGAACGAACTTCATGAGCGGGTGGGGCGGCGGATACGTCACGGACATTCCTTACACGGTTGGCTATTACCCGCAGCAATCGCCGGTCATGGCGGCCCTGGGCGCCACGATCGGCGGCGTCGCGGCCCCCATTCCCACCGGCGACGACCCGGTGATGATGCTGGAACTCGGCTGCGGCTATGGCTACGGCGCGATGGCGCTGGCGGCGAGCAACCCGAACTGGACCATCACCGCCGTCGATTTCAACCCCGCCCACATCGCCACCGCCCGCTCCTGGGCCGCCGAGGCGGGATTGAAGAACGTCACCTTCGTCGAGGCCGATTTCACCCGCTGGGAGGAACACCCCGTCCTGCGCGCCCTGCCCGAGCAGGATTTCGTCACCATGCACGGGATCTGGAGCTGGATTCCCCCCGTGGCACAGCGCGGCATCGTCCGCATCCTGGCCGAAAAGGTGCGCCCCGGCGGCCTGGTGCATGTGAGTTACAACACGCTGCCGGGCTGGGTGGACATGGTGGGCCCCGCCCGCCTCATCCGCGAAGCCGGCAACCGGACGCGAGGCCGCAGCGACCAGCAGGTGCAGGCGGGCATGAGCCTGATCCGCGATCTGGTGAAGGCCGAGGCGCACTTCCTGCACGACCGCCCCGGCGTCACCGTGCGGCTCGACATGCTGGAAAAAGCCCCCCCGAGTTATCTGGCGCATGAATTCATGAACGCGCAGTGGGCGCCTTGTTTCATGATGGATGTCGCCAGCGCCTTCAGCGAGGCCAAGCTGGAATGGGTCGCCTCCAGCGAACTGACGGAGAACTTCCCCGAACTGACGATGTCCGAGGCGCAGCGGGAAATCTTCCACCGCCAGGGCGATCCGCTGATGCAGGAGCTGATCAAGGACATTTGCTCCCCGCGTTCCCTGCGCCACGACATTTACGTGCGCGGCGCGCGCCGGATCGGCGGGCTGGAACGCACCGAGACGTTGATGGACGTGTCCCTGACCCTGGTGAAGCGCCCCGAGGACTTGCCGGAGGATTTGCAGACCCCCGCCGGCCGCGCCGAACTGAACAAGGAGTTTTACGAGCCGATCGTGAAGGCCCTGAGCACGCGGCCCGGCCGGGTGCGCGATTTGCTGGCGTTGCCTGGTGTGGTGGGACGGCGCGACAATCCGGCCGAACTGATCAGCATCCTGATCGCCGCCAACATGGTGGAGCCGACCTTGCGCCCGATGACCGCGCCGGGCCCCGAGGCAATGCGTTTCAACGCCGTCACGGCGACCCGGATGTCCCGCACCGAATCCCCCAACCGTGGTGTGTCCGCCGCCTGCCGCCCGACCGGAACGCCGGTGATCACGCCGCTGCTGGCGCTGGTCCTGGTCAATCACATCCGCGCCGGCATCACCGGTCTGGACGGTCTGGTGCGTGCCCTCGCCCCGCCCCCGGACCAGGAAACCGAAGCCCGCGGTTCCGTCGTCGCGTGCCTGGAACGTTTCATCCCGATGATGAAAACCGCCGGGGTCATCTGACCCCATGGCACCCAATGGAAGGTTTCCAAAGGCGAGCCTTTGGCGGGAGGTCCAGGAGGGCGGCGCCCCATAGGCATCAGGATAAGGCTGGGACATGGGCAATATTTTCCCCAAACCGTCATCCCCCGGCTTGACCGGGGGATCTCTCGCGGCACGGTGCTGGAACAGATCCTCCGGTCGAGCCCTACCGTGGTCGTACAAGTGTGGAATGATTGAGGCAATCTTATCAATGAGTTGGGTTAAAAGCCGTGTTGGATCAGGCG
>JAYVCG010000408.1:0-6992 GCA_043750075.1 Acetobacteraceae bacterium
GGCCACGCTGGACGTGGATACGAAACGGATGCTGATCAAGGGCACGGCGCGGCTGGCCGGCATTCCCTCGGTCATCGATGGGATGCTGGATTTCCGCGGTGGTCCGCCCGCGCAGGTAACGCAGCGCTTCAAGGTCACGGGCAAGGCGGCGGCCCGCACCCTGGCGGCGGCGGGCGTGGACCTCACCGACGTACTGGGCGGGGACAGCGGCCTGGCCGTGGTGTTCACCCAGCTTCGCAACGGCGAGGGCGATCTGATGATCGAGGCCGATCTGACCGCCGCTTCCCTCGCCGTGGACCCTTTGAGCTGGCGCAAGCCTGCGGGCGTGCGGGCGAAAGGCTCGGCGCGCGTGAAGCTGGTGAAGGACAAGCTCGACAGCATCGACAAGATCATGATCGACGGTCCGGGTCTGCTGGTTCGCGGCAGCGCCAGCATCGCCGCGGGCAAGGTGGACGGTCTCCGGCTGGAACGCGCGGTACTGGGCCGCACCGACCTGAGCGGAACGATCCGCTTTCCGCGCGATGCGCCGGTCAGTATCGACATCTCCGGCCCGGTGGTGGATGCGTCGGCGAAGCTGGTGGAAAAATCGCCCAAACGCGGCCGTGTCCCGCCGGACCCCACACCCACCCTGATGTGGTCGCTAAAGGGACGTTTCAACACCGTGCTGCTGGCGCATGAGCAGAGCGCCGTGCGGGTCACGGTCACCGCCGAGCATGATGGGAGTCTCCTTCAGGGTTTGCTCGTCACTGGTTCCACCCCGGCAGGACAGGCTTTTTCCGTGGAACTGGGACGCGGTCAGAAAGGCCGCTGGGTGTCGGTCAACGTACTGGAAGCCGGCAGTTTGCTGAAAGGTCTCGATCTCACCGACACGATTCAGGACGGCACGATGGTCCTGAAAGGAGAATTCGATGACACCACCCCGGCGCACACTTTGACCGGAACCGTTGACATGGGCGATTTCCGCGTCACCCGCGCCGTCACCCTGGGCAAACTGCTCCAGGCGGTGACACTGTACGGCCTGGTGGAGGCCCTGACAGGGCCTGGGCTGAGTTTTTCCCGGTTGAGCGCGCCTTTTCAGTTCAATGAGGACATGGTGTTGTTGCGGGATGTGCAGGCGTTCGGCGTGTCTCTGGGCCTGACAGTCAAGGGCAACATCGACCGGGCCAGCGGCCGCATGGAACTGGATGGGACATTGGTGCCGGCCTATGTCTTCAACTCGCTTCTGGGCCGTATTCCGTTGCTTGGCCGATTGTTCGCCAATGAGGAAGGCGGCGGGCTGATCGCGATGAATTATTCATTGCGCGGTTCCATCGACGATCCTTCCGTCCTGGTGAACCCGCTCAGCGCGCTGACGCCGGGGATACTGCGCCGGATGTTCGACGTCTTCGATCGGGGTCCGCTTGACCGCGTCGCGCCGCGGGGCAACGCTCAAACCCCATGAAGGAGAAGTGTGATGGCGGACAGGCAGCCGGTGGCGATCGTTTTCGATACGTTTGGCACGGTGGTGGACTGGCGCGGCAGTCTGATCGCCGATCTGACCGCGTTCGGCCAGAAGCGCGGCGTCACCGCCGACTGGCCCGCTTTGGTGGATGCCTGGCGCGCGGCGTATCACCCATCAATGGACCGGGTGCGTAAGGGTCAGCAGCCCTGGACCAAACTCGACGGTTTGCACCGGGCGTCGCTGGATACCCTGGTGGCGGAGTTTGGGATCAAGGGGCTGACCGAGCAGGATCTGGAACACATCAACCTTGGCTGGCACCGGTTGAATGGCTGGCCCGATTCGGTGCCTGGTCTGACGCGGTTGAAGACGCGGTTCGTGATTGGGCCGTTATCGAATGGCAATGTTTCCCTGTTGACCTACATGGCGAAGCACGCCGGCTTGCCGTGGGACATGGTGTTTGGGTCTGATCTGTTCGGGCATTTCAAGCCGGACCCGGAGACGTATCTCGGGGTCGCGAAGTTGATGGACCTGGCGCCGGAGCAGGTGATGATGGCCGCCGCGCATAATGGCGATCTCGCCAGCGCGCGGAAATGTGGACTGATGACGGCGTTCTTTCCGCGGCCGAACGAGTATGGGCCGCATCAGAAACGGGATTACGCGGCTGAGCAGGACTGGGACATCGTGGCGCGGGATATCGAGGACCTGGCCACGCGACTGGGGGTGTAAAGGTGAGACCTGGCCCCTGGACCCTCTCCCATGGAGAGGGTCCAGGGGCCTCCACCCTCACCCCGGCAAATGTTGAGCGATATAGGGAGGGAGATGGAACGCCCCCACATGAATCTCCGGCGTCCAGTAGCGTGTGCCGCCCAGTACACCCGCCGCGCGTGCCCGTTCGCGGATCGTTTCAACCGGCAGCGCGGTCAGCGCCGCGTCCTTGCCGGCCCAGCCGAGGGTCATGAAACCGCCGACATAGGTGGGAACGGCGGCGACATAAGCGGTGACATGCGGGAAGAACTTCCGCCGCCTGGCACTGGTCTCGCGCAGTTCATCGGCTTGCATCGCGGGCACGCCGCACTGGTTCACGATCAGGCCGCGCGGGGTCAGGATGCGGGCGCAGTTCTGATAGAAATCATCGGTGAACAGCACCTCGCCGACGCCAATCGGGTCGGTGGAATCGACGATGATCACGTCGTACGAAGCGTCGGCGGCGCGTTTGACGTGATCGATGCCGTCGCCGACGATCACCTCGGCGCGCGGATCGTTCCAGGCATCACCGCCGATGGCAGGCAGGAATTCCTTCGACAGCCGGATCACCTCACCGTCGATTTCCACCATCACGGCGCGTGTGACGGTTTTGTGCCGCAGCACGCGGCGCAGCACGCCGCCATCGCCCGCGCCAATGATCAGCACGTTCTCCGCCGCGCCATGCGCCAGCAGCGGCACATGCGCCAGCATTTCCTGATAGACGAACTCATCCGCCTCGGTGATCTGGATGACGCCATCCAGCACCATCACGCGGCCATGCGAGGCGCTTTCGAAAATCACGATGTCCTGGAAATCGCTCGTCACGCGCGCGAGTTCGCGTCGCACCAGGAACCGCTGGCCCCAGCCGGGATACAGCGATTCGTTGAGCCAGATGTCGGTGGTCATCTTCTGTCTCCCCCTGTTCTGTCCCCCACGGCGAAACGGCCCGGACACCGTCCAGGCCGTTCGGGTCAGCACGGAACCGATCGCGTCAGGCGATCAGGCCGCGGCGGTTCTCGCTCAGGTTGATCGAAGCCGGTGTGAACGCGGCCTTCAACGCGGGCAGCCCGTCATACGGGTTACAGGCGCCGCACATGAAAATGTCGATCGAGGCGAAGTCCCGCTCGGGCCAGGTGTGGATTGAGATGTGGCTTTCCGCCAGCACCAGCACGCCGCTCACGCCGCCATTGGGCGAGAAATGGTGAAAATGCCCGTGCAGGATCGTGGCGCCCGCCGCCTCGGCCGCCTCGCGCAGCGCGCGGTCGATGTGGTCCGGATCGCACAGGTTGGTGGCGCCCCAGAAATCCAGTAACAGATGTGTGCCAGCGAACTTCACTCCGTCCTTTTCGACGAAATAGTCCTTCTGGACCTTGAGGCCCTCGGTTGACGACTGGTTGCTGCTCGGAGTCTCCGAGACCATCCCCAGTGGGCTGAGTGCGTTCATCGCGTACCCCATTCCTACCAGTAGACGGCCTGTTGGATGGACGAAAACCGCCATCCCCTAGGGCCAAGGCCGCGGAACATGATGATTAGGGGGGGGGAGCGCAAGCCCTTTTTGGCCATCCGGGCGGAAAAAGCGTCTCATGGCGTCCGCGCCAGCGGTTTTTTCGCGTTCATGTCGGTCGTGACCGTCCGGGCGAGCCCCATCTCGGCGCGGGCACGTCCCAGGTCGGCCGTGCCGCGCACCGGTTCGGCGGTCAGCAGACGGAACAGGTCGGCGCGCGGCCCAGTGCCGATGCGTGTTTGCATTTGCTCCCGTAACGAGGCGAGGGCCGCGTCATCGCCCGCCCGCGCTGCCGCGGTGGCGAGGCGCACCATGAGCCCGCGTTGCGTCTCATCCAAAGCGCCGCTGGCGGGCACCACCCGCGCCGCCAGGACCGCCAGGGCGTCGCGCGCGGCGGGCCAGTCCTTCGCCTGTTCCAGAATGCCCGCGCGGGCTTCCTCCGCTTCGGCGGTATGGACGGCGGCGAGGGTTTCCACGGCACTTTTGACATCGCCGCGTTTCGCCTCCACCCGCGCGGTGATCAGGGCCCGCCGCTCCCGCACCGGATCAGGCATCTCGGCGGCATTCGACTCGCTCAAAGCCAGCATGGCGCCGTCCGCGTCGCCCTCCCGCAGCCGCAGCGTGGCGAGCGTGGCGCCAAATCCCGCCCGTGCCGGACCGATCGGCGCCGCGCGCAGCAGTTTCTTCAGTACCGTGTCCGCCCGTTTCGGCAGGTCGAGCGCCATGAGTTTTTCCGCCAGCCGCACCCGCATCGGCTCGCCGTCCGGCCCGTCGGCCATCAGTTCGGTGTTTTCCTCCAGCAGCGCGATCAGTTCCGTCGGCGGCATGGCGCCGATCGCGGCATCGTTTGGCAGGGCCGCGAACGCCTCCTTCAACTGACGGTCAATCGCGGGCGCCTGGTCCGGAAAATCCGCTTTCGCGGCCCGCAACAGGGCGAAGGCGGGCCGCCATCCCCCCGTCTTCAGCCGCAGTTCCGCGATCCGCCGCCGGAGCGCCAGATCACGCTGATCGCCGCGCCAGGCGTAAAGCCGCTTTTCCAGCGCCTCGGCCGCACCTTTGGCATCGAGCTGGCCCAGGGTCAGCCGTGTTTCGATGGCGCGCACCGCGGCGCGGGCATGATCGAGCGGCGAGCGGCTGTCCGCCACCGCGTCGAACAGTTTCAACGCGCCCTCATGATCGCCACGCGCCTGCTTCAACAAAGCACGGGCATGGGCGAGACGGGGGTCCTTCTCCCGCCCAGAAAGCAGGCGTTCCGCGGGATCGGGCGCGCCGCCCAGTACCATCGTTTCCAGCACCAGGGGCAACACCCTGGCACGCAATTCCTCGGGGTAGGTGAACAGCAACGGCGCCGTGGCCGCGAACAGCGAGGCGGCGGCGGGCGATCCCTCATCGGCCATCGCCATGCGGATGCCGCGCCACAACGCGATCTCATCCGTCCCGTTCAACCCCGCGTTCTCCAGATCGCCCGCCTCCCTGGGCCGGCCCGCCAGCAACGCGGCGATGGCGGCGAGGCCCATCGTGGCGGGTGAGGCGGCCTCCCGCGGATCGTCTTTCATCGCCACCCGCAACACGGTCTGCGCCTCGGCGGCGAGGCCGAGACCCAGCAGGCTTTCCGCCAGCGCCCGCCGTTTTGGACCGCGCGCCAGCGGCGGCGCGGCGGCGGCGGCGGCGGCCTGCTGTTTCGCGTGCCGCGCCAGGATGTCCGTCGCCTGACCCGGCAACCCATAGAGCCGGGTCAGCCGCGCGGCTTCCAGCAGCGCCTCCGCCATCGGCATGGGCGGGGAAAGCGCCAGCCCGCTCGCCGGACCGCTCAGCACGAAGCCGGTCTGGGTGACGCGCAGGCTGACCGTGTCGGCCAGGGGCTCGACCACGATGCCCTGGCCGGTGACAGAAAGCTGGAACTCCGCCATGCGCCGTTCGACCAGGATGCCCTGGCCCGGTTTTCGCTGTGTGCCCACGAGCAAGGTGCCGCCAGTCCGGGGATCGGTGATCGCGACGACCTGACCCGGCGCCTCGGCGGCGAAGGTCAGGGCCCCGTCGGCGAGTACGGGCGTCAACGGAGCAGGGCGTGGCGAGGCGGTGACGACCGCGATCCGCCATCCCGTCTGCGCGCGGGTCAGCACGGCAGCCTGGCCGGGAGGCGTGGAAAGGCGGATCACCGTCGCTCCCGGATGGATGGTCACGACGGCGGACCCGAATACCGGATCGTCGCGCAACGCCGCGAGGTCAATCGGCCGGCGCTCGTCGAACACGGCATGAGTATCGGAACCGTGGGAAAACAGCGCCGCGCCGACCGGCTCCGCGAAGGGGATCTGGATCGCCGCGCCCGTCAGACCTGGCGGCGGGCGCGTCCTGGTGGCGATGAGCGCGACCGGACCGGAGGACACCGCATCCCGTGTGACCGGCCAGACCTGGGCTGGCTCCGGCGGTGGAGGAATGCTGACCGGTGTTGCCTCCGCCTCGGCGCTGTCCAGTGTCTGATCGGTGGTCTTCTGATCGGTGGTCTGAGGCATGACCGGCGCGGCGGGCGGCGTGGGAGAGGGGGGTTTTTCCGCCTCCGGTGGCGGCGGAACGGGTGTCAGCACCGGCAGTCCCGCGAAGGGCTCAGGCCGCCGCGCCACGACGGCCGCGGGCTCGGGCGTCACGGGTTTCACGGCGGGAGACACGGGTTTGACCGGCTCAGCCGCCACTGGTTTGCGTTCAGGCGCCACCACCTTGGACGCTACGGCTGCGAGCGGAGGAGAAACCGGACGCGCGGCTGTCGCGGAAGGGGATGGTGGAGGGATGGACGCAGGGGACGTGGATGCCGGGGGAACGGATGCGGGACGCGCGGCTACCGGAGCCGCGGACCCCGGACGCGCGGGGATGGGGGGAACAGAAGCCGAAGGGGGAGAAACCGGGGCGGGAGAGGCCAAAGGGATGAACGGCACTGGTCTGAGCGGCGCCTCCGCGCGTGGCGGGTCTTTTTTGGGGGTTATCCCCGTCCTGGCCTCGGCCGGAGGCGGGGACACGGGCCGGGCGGGCTCCGGCTTCGGCGCGGCGGTTTCCGCCAAGGGGGCGCCCGAACCGGTTTGGGGCGGGGACTGGGGGACGGGGCGGGCGGGAGACGGCGCGGCATCGTCGATGTCAATGACGACCTTGTGGCCCATGCGGCTGTCATGGACCTTGGCGCCTTTCACCACGGTCAGTTCCACGCCGCCCGGCACCCCCCGTAACGCAAGCACGTTGCGCGGGAGGGGGGGCAGTGTGCCAGACGCCGGGCTCTCGGCGAATGTGACCACCACGCGATCACCCTCGCGGCTC
>JAYVCG010000409.1:0-9550 GCA_043750075.1 Acetobacteraceae bacterium
CCGGTTTCGCGCTGTTCCTGCTCGCGGCCGCGCTGCTGCGCCGACACCCCCTGGACCTCGCCGCCCTGCCGCTGCTGTGGCGGACCAGGCCCGGCTTCCATTACTGGCTGCTGACCCTGGCGCTGGCGATCGCGCTGCCCATCCTGACCTTCGCGGCCATCGCATCCTACCGCGTGGCGATGGGGGAGCGGCAGGACCTGATCAACGAAGTGCGGCAGCGCGCCACGGTGGCGGCCCAACTGGTCGAGAGCCATGTGCGGTCAGTGCGGGATGTCGCCGCGACGCTCGCCGAGGCGCCCTCGGCGGCCACGGACGACGCCGTCTTCCACGCCTATGCCACCCGCGTGCTCGCGGCGCACCAGAGCGGCCGCTTCATCGCGCTGGTCGATCCCTCCGGCGTCCAGAGCGTGAATACCGCATGGCCTCGGGGAGAAATCCTGCCCCCGGCGCCGGACCCAGCCGGCCGGGCGGCGGTGTTTTCCGGAACGGGCCCGCATGTGGGCGGCATACTGGTGGGAAACCACATCACGCCCGCCGCCTTCGCCGTCTGGGCGCCCGTCATCCGGGACGGGCGGACCGTGGCGGCGGTGATGATCATGGTCGAGGCCGAAACCCTCACCGCCACCCTGCGCGCCTTACGCCTGCCGGATGGCTGGCTGGGCAGCCTCATCGATCGCCAGGGCCTGATCATGGCGCGCACGCGGGCCGGCGGCCTGGCGGGCCAGAAAGTGACCCCGGATTTGCTGGAAGCCATCGCGCGCGCGCCGCGCGGCTCCATCACCGGAACCGCGAAAGACGGCAGCCAGGTGACCGGGTGGTTCGAGACCCTGCCCATGGCCGGATGGACGGTGCTCGTCGGCGTTCCGGTGGATCAACTGATCGCACCGATGTGGCTCTCGTTGCGCTTCATGCTGGCGATGGGGTGCATGTCCCTGGCTCTGGCGGTCCTGCTGGCCCTGGTGGTCGGCCGCCACATGACCCGCGAACTGGCCGGCATCGCCCATGCCGCCAGCACGGCCGGCGAAAGCGGATTGTCCCTGCCCGGTCCCGCGACGGTGCGCGAGTTCGCCACCATCACCGGCGCGCTGACGTCGGCCCATGCCCGGATCAATGCCCGCGAAACCGCGCTGCGCGACAGCCAGACCTCCTTGCGGGCCGTGCTCGATGGCGCCATCGACGGCATTCTCACCATCGACGGCGAGGGCGTCATCCAGACGAGCAATCCCGCCACGTGCCACCTGTTTCAGTACCAGACCGGGGAACTCACCGGCCAGAGCGCGCGGCGGCTGATGACGGAACCGGATCGCGCCGTGTTCGACCGCTGGCTGCGCCGCTCCGGCTCCGTCCATGGCGGCGGCGAGGCGCGTGGCTCCCGGCGCGAGGCGCGGGGACAGCGCGAGGATGGCTCCAGCTTCCCGATCGAACTCAGCCTGAGCGAGGTCCAGGCGGGCAGCCGCCGCCTGTTTCTGTGCGTTGTCCGCGACATCACCGAACGCGAACGGCACGACGCGCACATCCAGTTGCTGATGAACGAGGTCAACCACCGCTCGAAGAACATGCTGAACGTCGTGCAGGCCGTGGCGCGGCAAACCGGCGCCAGCGCGCCATCCGGTTTCCTGGAACGCTTCGCCGCCCGCCTGAAAGCCCTGGCGGCGAACCAGGACCTGCTTATCCGGAACGCCTGGCAAGGGGTCGAGACCGGCGCGCTGGCGCGCTCGCAACTGGCGCATTTCCACGATCTGTTCGACACCCGGATCCTCTTCGATGGACCACCCCTGCGCCTGCGCCCGCCCGCCGCCGAAACCATCGGCCTGGCGCTGCACGAGCTGGCGACCAACGCGGGCAAGCACGGCGCCCTGTCCAACGCCGCGGGCGCGGTCGAGATCTCCTGGCGTCTGGAGGACGGGCGCTTCCTGCTCCACTGGATCGAGCGCGGCGGCCCGCCGGTCACACCGCCCGCCCGCACCGGCTTTGGCACCACCGTCCTCCTGCGCATGGCCCGCATGGGACTGGGCGCGCGGGTGGCGCTGGACCACGCGCCCTCCGGCGTGACCTGGCATCTCACCTGTCCGGCGGGCAACGCGCTGGAAACGGCATGACGCGGGCGGCTCTCGCCATCGCTCCCTGATGGCTCGTCATCGGACCTTTCCGCCACCGGGAAGTCTGCCGCCACCGGGAAGCGTTCCGTCCTCGAAGCCGCCGAACACGGTGCTGCCCGCCAGGCGTTCGGCGAAGGCTTCCAGGGGCCGCGCCGCTTCCTCCTCGAACGCGGCGCCGAAGGCGTCCGGGTGCGCGGCCAGAGCCTCCAGCCGGATCGCGCGATACAGCGCGGCGTCCTCAAAACCCAGGGGCCGGATCGTGAAATTCATGGCGCGGGGCGCGCATGGCTGGCCGCGCGGCGCGACATCTGCTTGAAACGGGCCATGATGTTTCGCTCCTTGTCTCGTTTCGTGCTGCTGCTCCCGCTGCTGCTCGCCGCCTGCGGCGATCTGCCGGAGCCCTTCCTGGGCAATCCTGGCGCCACCGCGCGGCGCCTCGCGGTGCCGGTGACGCCGATGCTCGCGGTGCCGCCCCTGGCCCGCGCGGCGCTGCCGGCGCGGGCGGCACGGGATTTCGCCGATCTGCTGGCGCTCAGCCTGGTGAAGGAGGAAGTCCCGGCCCTGGCCCGCGCGCCACAGAAGAACGACTGGCGGCTGGTGGTCACCGCCGGGCGCGAGAACGACCGCGTCCAGCCGCGTTACGCCATCGTGGACCCCGCCGGCAAGGAGCAAGGCGCCATCGACGGCGCCTCCTTCTCAGCCACGCTCTGGGCCGCGGGCACGCCCGCGCTGCTGAGCCGGGCCACCGAGGACGCGGTGCCGAAGATCCTGGCGCTGATGACCAGCATCCGCGCCACCCGCGACCGCGCCGACCCGAACAGTTTGCTGAACCGCATCCCCAAAGTCCATGTCCCCGAGGTCAGCGGCGCGCCCGGCGACGGCAATCAGGCGCTGACCCGGTTACTCCGCGCCAACCTCAAGGAACTGGGCCCGCTGGTGCAGGTGACCCCCGGCGGCGCCGATTTCAGTGTCAGGGGCGAGGTCTCGGTCACGCCGCCCGCCAAGGGACGCCAGCAGGTGGAGATCGTCTGGACCGTGACGCGGCCAGGCGGTTCCGTCAGCGGCAAGGTATCCCAGCTCAACAGCATCGTGGCGGGGTCGCTGGACCAGTTTTGGGGCGAGGTCGCCATGGCGGTGACGCGGGAAGCGGCGAGCGGCGTCAACACCGTGGTCGAACGCTTCGCCGGACGGGAGCCGAACAAGCGGGAGGGCACCGGCCAATCCCCTGGCCAATCCCCTGGCCAGCCCTCTGGCCAGTCCTCTGGTCAGTCCCCTGGTCAACCCGCTGGCGCACCGGCGATGAAACCGTAGATGTCCCCGCTCGCCGCCATCGTCCTGCCCCCGCGGGAGGGGTTCGGCCCAGGACGGGCGGGGGCTTTGGGGTTGCTGGCGCGGCGGCACGCGACGGCGCCGGGGTTTCGCGCGCTGGTGGTGGGCGGCGAACAGGATGGCCCCACTTTCCCTGATGTGGCGTTCCAGCCCATCCGGCCCGCCGCCTGGTGGCCGGGCAACATCAACCTCCGCTTCGTCGCGGGCATGATCGGCACGCTGCGCCGCCTGCGCCCGGACCTGATCGAGGTGCATAACCGGCCCGAGATCGCCCTGGTGCTGGCGCGTCTGTTCCCGCGCGTGCCGGTCGGACTGCTGCTGAACAACGATCCCACGGACATGCGCGCCGCCCGCTCCCCCGCCGCGCGGACGCGGCTTCTGAGGCGGCTGCGGCTGGTGATGGCGTCCTCGGAGTATCTGCGCGGGCGGTTCATGGAGGGGGTCGATCCAGCCGCCGGTCCGGTCGCGCTGCTGTACAACTGCATCGATCTGTCCGCCGTTCCCCCGCCCGGCGCGCGGGAGAACACGATCCTGTTCGCGGGCCGCGTGGTGCCCGACAAGGCGCCGGACGCCTTCATCCGCGCCTGTGCCGTGGCGCTGCCCCGCCTGCCCGGCTGGCGGGCGGAGATCATCGGCGCCGACGGCATGAGCGCCACCAGCCGGGAGACGGCGTTCGTCCGCCAGATCCGCGCCCAGGCGGCAGCCGCCGGGGTGGAAATGGCCGGGTATCGCGACCATCCGATGGTGCTGGAGGCGATGTCCCGCGCTGCCATCGTCTGCGTGCCCAGTCGATGGAACGAGCCTTTTGGGCTGACCGCGCTGGAGGCCATCGCGTGTGGCGCTCCGCTGATTGTCTCGCCGCGCGGCGGTCTGCCGGAGGTAGCGGGCGATGCCGCCGTTTACGCCGGTCCCGATGTGCCGGGGGAGATGGCGGCGGCGATCCTGGCGCTGGCCGCCGATCCGGCGCGGCGGGCGGCGCTGTCGGCGGCGGGCCGGGAACGGGCGAAGGGGTTCGACACGCCGGTCGCGGTGGCGCGGCTGTCGGCGCTGCGGCGGGGGGTGCCTGGCGGGGGTTTTAGCGGGCTGGGGTGAGCGGAGTCACCGTGGGAAAGTAGCTTCGATGGCGTCCGGTATCGCGGGTCAGGAGAGGAAGCTCCGTGACCACCGCATGGGCGCCAATCAGAAAATCAGGCACTACCCCGGTGCGTGTGCCGCCGCGCGCCCGGTAAGCCTGAAAAGCCTTGCCCGCCAGCAACAAAGCGGCCCCGGTATCGGCCCGGCCACGAAGCCGCCTTCCGAAAGGAAGCTCTCGACATCCTTAATCCGGGCGAACCGCACCGATGGCCCGGCATGAACAATGTCGTTGCGCATAAGTGGTCCCACCGCCGCCGCTTCCAGCCGTTGGATCGGCCAAGAGACGCACGGAGGAAGCCTTTTGCCTCTGGCGCTCCGGCGCGGCCGCCAGAAACCCCTTGACACACCGGGCCGGACGCTGGCACGGTCAGGTTTACGAACAGTCGTTCATCATACAGGAAACAAATGCGCGATCCCGGCGGCAAACGCGAACAGATCAAGGCGCGGGCGATGCGGCTGTTCGTGGAACGGGGGATGGACGCGGTGTCGGTGCGCGACATCGCCGCCGTGTGCGCCATGAAGCCGTCCAACCTCTACGCCCATTTCGCCTCGCGGGAGGCGCTGGAGTCGGAGTTGTTCCACGAAGGCTACGCCGCCTATGGCGACATCCTGACCGGAATCGCCGCCTTGCCCGGCCCGTTCCGCGTCCGTCTGGCGCGCATGGTGCGCGAGATCTGCCGCCTGCACGACGAGGACAACATCCGCTTCCGCTTCCTGGTGATGACCCAGCACGGGTTTTTACATCGCGTGGCGCGCGACGGGCATAATCCGGTCGAGGCCCTCTGCCGCGCCGTCGCGGACGCCATGGCGGCGGGGGAAATCCCGGCGCGCGAGCCGGAACTCATGGCCATGGCGGTCATCGGCATGATCGTGCAACCCGCCACCGCCCGTTTGTACGGACGCCTGGAAGGCGGTCTGCTGGAACGGGCTGACACCATCACCGCCATGTGCTGGCGGGCGCTTTCCTGAACAGGAGTTCGAATGTCCCCCCTTGGTTTGTTGCAAACACGCCGTCTCGGGCCGTTGACGCTGGCGCAGGCGTGCGGCGCGTTCAACGACAATCTGGTCAAGAACGCCATGGTCGTGCTGGCCCTGTTCCAGTTGCAGGCGGGCGGCGTGGGGCTGTCGGCGCTGGCCGGAGCGTTGTTCATCGCCCCCTACGCGCTGCTGTCGGCGACGGCGGGGAAACTCGCCGACCGGTTCGAGAAGACGCGGCTGATCCGGATCTACAAGCTACTGGAGGTCGGGCTGATGCTGCTGGCCGCCCTGGCCTTCTGGACCGCCAGCATCCCCGGCCTGCTCGCCGTCCTGGTCGGACTGGGCTTACAGGCGACGCTGTTCGGGCCGGTGAAATACGGCGTGCTGCCCGAGTTGCTGGCCGGGGAGGAACTGATCGCCGGTAACGGCGCCATCGAGGCCACCACCTTCCTCTCCATCGTCGCGGGCACGGTGGCGGGCGGCGCGCTGATCCTGTTACAGGATGGCGCGCTGATCGTCGGCATCGCGGGCGTGGCGCTGTCGCTGATCGGGCTGTTCGCGGCATTGCGGGTGCCGCGCGCCTCGCCCGCCAACCCGGCGTTGCGCATAAGCTGGAATCCGTTGACGGAGACCGCCGACCTGCTCCGCCTGGCGCATGGCCAGCGCGGCATTTGGCTGTGCATCCTCGGCCTGTCCTGGTTCTGGACCGTGGGCGCCACACTGATGACCGAGTTCCCGGTCATCGCCCGCGACACGCTGCACGGCGACGGCAGCGTGATGACGCTGCTGCTGGCGGTGTTCGCGGTCGGCGTCGGCGCGGGCTCGATCGGCTGCGCGCGGCTGCTGCATGGCGAGGTCTCGCCGCGCCTGGTGCCCTTCGCCGCGCTGGGGATTTCGCTGTTCTGCTGGGATTTCGCGCACGCGGCGCAATCGGCGGGGACGCTGGCCAACGCGCTGGCGGTGGGGCAGTCCTGGCACGGCTGGCGGATGGGGCTCGATCTGTTCCTGCTGGCGGTGTGCGGCGGGGTGTATTCGGTGCCGCTCTACGCGATCATCCAGGATGTGGCGCGGCCCGCCGAGCGGTCGCGGATGATCGCCGCCAACAACGTCATGAACGCGCTGTTCATGGTACTGGGCGCGGCGACGGCGGCGGGCCTGGCCTGGCTCGGGTGGACCGCCCCCCAGGTGCTGCTGCTGACGGCGGCGATCAATCTGTTCGTCGCCTTCTGGATCATGCGCATCCTGCCACAGGAGACCTTCCGCGCGGTGTTCCGCTGGTATTTCCGCACCTTCCACGGCGCCACCGTGACGGGACTGGAAAACTACCGCGCCGCCGGGGACCGGCTGGTGATCGTGTCGAACCATCAATCCTATTTCGACGCCTGCCTGATCGCGGCCTTTTTGCCCGACAACCCCACCTTCGCCATCAACAGCGCGCAGGCGAAACAATGGTACGTGAAACCGTTCCGCCGCGCGGTCGATCTGTTCCCGATCGACGTGCAATCGCCCTACGCGCTGAAACGCATGGTCGAGGCGGTGCGCGATCACGGCCGCAAGCTGATGATCTTCCCCGAAGGCCGCCTGACCCGCACCGGCGCGTTGATGAAGGTGTATGAAGGCGCCGGCCTCGTCGCCGACAAGGCGCATGCGCGGGTGCTGCCGATTTCCATCGAGGGTCCACGGTTTTCGCTGTTGAGCAAGATGGTGGGGCGGACAGGGGGAAAATGGTTTCCGCCGTTCACCGTGCATATCTGGCCCTCCGTCGATCTGACGCCCTCCAACGCCGGGGCCTTGTCCCCGCGCGAGCGGCGCGTGGCGATCGGGCGGGCGTTGCAGGATGTGATGGTGGACGCGGTGTTCCGCTCCAAAAGCATCGACAAGACGCTGTTCGCCGCCGTCCTCGACGCCGCCGCGACGCATGGCGGCAAGACCATCATCGCCGAGGACATCAACCGCGAGCCGATCACCTATAACCGTTTCATCCTCGGCGCCGCCGCGTTGGGCCGCGCTTTGGCGCGCGAGGCCCCACAAGGCGGGCGGATGGGGGTGTTGCTGCCGAACGCGGTCGGATCGGTGGTGACGTTCGCGGGGATGCAGGCGTTCAACCGCGTGCCGTGCCTGTTGAACCCGTCCGCTGGAGCCGCGAACGTGCTGGCCACCTGCCGCACCGCCGGAGTCAGTGTCGTGGTGTGCAGTCACGCCTTCGTCGAGCGGGGGAAACTCACCGCCCTGATCGAGCGGATGAAGACGGAAGTGCGTTTCGTCTGGCTGGAGGACATTCGCGCCGGTCTGGGGTTGCGCGAAAAACTCCGGGCGAAGTTCGATGCCTGGTTCCCCAGGCGTTTGCCGGGCGCCGCCAGCGATCCCAACAAACCCGCGGTCGTGCTGTTCACCAGCGGGTCCGAGGGCAATCCGAAAGGCGTCGTGCTCAGTCACCGCAACATCCTGGCCAATTGCGCGCAGTTATCCTCGGTGATCGATTTTCATGGTGGCGACATCGTGTTCAACGCGATGCCGATGTTTCATTCCTTCGGCCTGACCGGGGGCACGATCCTGCCGTTGATCTCTGGCGTGCGGACCTTCCATTATCCGAGCCCGTTGCATTACCGGATCATTCCCGGCCTGATCTACGACACCGACGCGACGATTTGTTTTGGCACCGACACCTTCCTCAACGGCTGGGCTCGTTACGCTCACCCGTACGATTTCTATGCCATGCGTTATATCTTCGCGGGGGCGGAGAAAGTGCGCGAGGACACCAAGCGCGTGTTCGCCGAGCGGTTCGGGGTGCGTGTGCTGGAAGGGTATGGCGCCACCGAAACCGCGCCCGCCCTGGCGCTGAACACCGCGATGCATTGCCGCGCCAACACGGTCGGGCGTTTGATGCCCGGCATCACGCACAGGCTGGAAACGATTCCCGGCATCGAGGGGGGCGGACGGCTGCATGTGCGGGGGCCCAATGTCATGCTGGGTTATTTTCAGAGTGACAAACCCGGTGTGTTGCAGCCTCCGGCGGAGGGTTGGTACGATACCGGCGATATCGTTTCTTTGTCGCCTGATGGTTTCGTCAGCATTCTGGGGCGTGCCAAGAGGTTCGCCAAGATTGGCGGCGAGATGGTGTCGCTGACCGCTGCTGAGACATTGGTGTATGCGTTGTGGCCGGACGATCATCATGCTGTCGTGCATGTGCCCGATCCGCGCAAGGGGGAGCGTCTGGTGCTGGTTTCGACGCGGGCCAATGCCGACATGAACGCGCTGCTGGCACATGCGCGGGGCCGTGGTGTGCCGGAGATCATGGTGCCGCGGGCGTTGCTGGCGGTGGGGGCGATGCCGTTGCTGCCGACGGGGAAAGTGGATTATCCGGTGGTGGAGCGGCTGGCGCGGGAAGAGGAACAGGCGGTTGTCGCATAGCACCAGGAGGGCTCTGCCCTCCTGGACCTCCCGCCAGGGGTGGTAACCCCTGGACCCCATCCGTGGGAGTCACCAATGGATGGGGTCCAAAAGCCCGGCGAACCTTTCCGCATACCGCCCCCACACCTCTGGATTGACCAGCCGCGGCGGCTCCTTCAGAAACACATCCAGTCCCGCCCAGGCGATCCGCCCGTTACGTACCGCCTCGGCCAGCGCACCTCATCATGAATGCCATCCCGCGCGGTGTTGATGAAACACGCGGCGGGCTTCATCGCCGCGAACGCCTCCGTGCCAAACAGACCAAAGGTCTCCCTGGAATGTTCACCGGCACGGCGATGTCTCCCTCATGTTCCGGCGCGCAACGCCTCGGTGACATCACGGATGACGCCGGACCAGTCGCCGGGGGTTTGTTGATGGAACAGCCGCGCGGTGGGATACCACGGACTGTCGGCGCGATCACGCAGCCAGCGCCAGCACTGATCGTGACGGTTCAGTATCCAGACCGGTTTTCCCAGCGCGCCCGCCAGATGCGCGACCGCGGTATCGACGCTGATCACCAGGTCCAGCGCCTCGACCAGCGCGGCGGTATCGGCGAAATC
>JAYVCG010000410.1:0-4412 GCA_043750075.1 Acetobacteraceae bacterium
CTGCACATCGACCTTGTTCTTCTCGGCCCAGGCATCGACGAGTTTCTTGAGGGCGGCGTTGCCGGACGGAACCCAATGGTCCCAGATCGCGAGGCTGAGTTTGCCCGCCGCACCGGCCGTGCGGATATGCACCAGCGGCAGCGCGGCCGCGGCGGCCGCTGTCTTCAAGGCACGGCGGCGCGATACACGTTTCGTCATCTGTGAACTCCCTGTGCGTCCGGACTTTGCCCGGCCTGTGTCACGGCCGGTTCCCGTCTGACCCATGTTGCCAGTATCGGGCGGCGGGCATGAGCGTCAAGCATGGCCTGACCAAAGTAAGGGAGGCCAGGATATGACAGCGTGGCCCGGACGCGCTATGGAGCGGCCATGCCCGCGGCGCGCCCCCTGATTCGCATCGCCGTCAATGTTGTCATCGACGGTGTCCTGGCGGCTTTGGCGGTCCCGGTGGCCTGGTGGATCACCGACCCGGCGGGCGTGGTCCCCGCCGCCGCCCTCTCGATTCCCCTGGGCGCTCTCACCCTGTTGCTCGCGGGAGTGCCGTTCCGGTTGTCGCGGCAATACTGGCGCTTCGCCGGCATGGGCGACCTGTTGACGGTCATCGCCAGCGCCGCGCTCGCCGCCGTGCTGTTCTCCCTCATCCTGTATGCCCGCGGCCTGGGACCGGCCAGCGTCGCGTTTCCCCTGGCGCACGGGCTGACGCTGCTGGCGTTGCTGGGGGCGCCGCGGGTCGCGTACCGCTGGTTCCGCTCCCGCGATCAGAGCACCGTGTCCGACGCGGAGATGACGGCGGTGCTGGTGGCGGGCCAGACGGAGGATTGTGACCTGTTCCTGCGCGCCCTGGCGCATGACCGGCGCCAGCGTTTCCGTGTCGAGGGCCTGCTCACCCTTGGCGACCGCCAGGCCGGACGCCGTATTCTGGGCTATCCCATCCTTGGCGCCATGAAAGACGCGGGGGCGGTGCTGGCGCGGTTGCGCGACGAGGACCGGCTGCCCGGCACTCTGGTCATGGCGACGCCGGACATGCGGGGACCGGCGCTCGCCAGCCTGGTGGCGCAGGCGGACCTGTTCGGCCTGCGCGTGCGCCGCGCGCCCAGGTTGACGGAACTGGATCAGGGGGTGCCCTCGGATGGGTCAAAACCGGTCGAACTGCGCCCCATCGTGATCGAGGATTTGTTGAACCGTCCGCAGGTGCCGCTCGACCGCGATGGCATGGCGCGGTTGATCCAGGGGCGGCGGGTCGTGGTGACCGGCGCCGGCGGCACGATTGGCAGCGAACTGGCCCGCCAGGTGGCGGCGTTCGGGCCGGGCATTCTCGTGCTGATCGACAATGGCGAATTCGCGTTGTGGCAGATCGAGATGGAACTGGCGGAATCCCATCCCACCGTCCGCCGCCGGTCGCTGATCGCCGACATCCGTGACGAGGCGCGCATCCGTTCGGTCTTCGACGACATCCGCCCCGAACTGGTGTTCCACGCCGCCGCGCTGAAACACGTTCCGATCGTCGAGGACAACCCGCTGGAAGGGCTGATGACCAACGCGGCGGGCACCCGCCATGTGGCCGACGCGGCGCGCGCGGCGGGGGCGCTGGCGATGGTGCTGATTTCCACCGACAAGGCGGTCAACCCGACCAGTGTGATGGGGGCCGCGAAGCGCCTCGCGGAAATGTACTGCCAGGCTCTGGACATCGCCGCCCGCGAGAACGGCGCGGGCATGCGCTGCATCACCGTGCGGTTCGGCAATGTGCTTGGCAGCACGGGCTCGGTGGTGCCGTTGTTTCAACGCCAACTGGCGCGCGGCGGGCCGCTGACGGTCACGCATCCGGACATGCGGCGGTATTTCATGACGGTGCGGGAGGCGGTGGGTCTCGTGTTGCAGGCCAGCGTGATCGGTGTCGGCGGCGCGCGGCTGCCGGACGGCCAGGATGGCGGCATTTTCGTGCTGGACATGGGGGAGCCGGTGAAGATCGTCGATCTCGCCCGCCAGATGATCCGCCTCGCGGGGCTGCGGCCAGACGAGGACATCGCGATCCGTTTCACCGGATTACGCCCAGGGGAAAAACTGTTCGAGGAGTTGTTCCATGGCAAGGAACCGCCCGTCCCCACCGGCCATCCCGGCCTGCTGATGGCCAACCCGCGCACCGCCGATCCCGCCATCGTTGGCCGCGCGATCGAGGAAATCGCCTCCGCCTGCCGGGCCAATCAAACCCATCTCGCGCTGACGCTGCTGAGCCGGTTGATCCCCGAGTTCGAACGTCATTCCAATGGCTCCCCCGCGGGCATCGCCGCCGATGCCCGCGCCGGGAGCGGAACATAAGGGGCCCCGCTCGTGACAAAACTGCCCGTGACAAAACCGCCCGTGCCCTTTCTCGATCTGCCCGCGCAACAGGCGCGCATCCGCGACGATCTGCGCCGCCGTCTGGACGCCGTGCTGGCGCATTGCCAGTTCATCCTGGGGCCGGAGGTCGTGGAACTGGAAACCGGACTCGCCCGTTTTTGCGGCGCGAAACATTGCGTGTCGGTCAGTTCGGGCACCGACGCGCTGCAAATCGCCCTGATGGCCGAGGACATTGGCCGGGGCGACGCGGTGTTCCTGCCCGCGTTCACCTACACCGCCACCGCTGAGGTGCCGCTGGTGCTTGGCGCCACGCCGGTGTTCGTCGATGTCGATCCGCGCACGTTCCAGATCGACCCCGCGCATCTGCGCCAGCGCATCGCGGACGTGAAAGCCCAGGGAAAGCTGAAGCCGCGCGCGGTGATCGGTGTCGATCTGTTCGGCCAGCCCGCCGACTGGCCGGCGCTTTCCGCCATCGCGGCGGCGGAAAACCTGATCACCATCGACGATCTGGCGCAAAGTTTCGGCGCCACGCTGCATGGCCGCCCGCTTGGCACCCAGGCGGACGCCACCGCGACCTCCTTCTTTCCCTCGAAACCCTTGGGCGCTTATGGCGATGGCGGCGCGCTGTTCACGCAAAGCGACGAACGCGCCGATCTGTACCGCAGCCTGCGTACTCACGGCGAGGGCAAAACGCGGTACGAAGTCCTGCGCACCGGCATGAACGGCCGTCTCGACTCGATCCAGGCCGCGGTGCTGCTGTCGAAACTGACCATTTTCCCCGAGGAACTCGTGGCTCGCGAACGGATCGCCACGTATTACGATCATCGCCTCGGCAACAAAATCGCCATCCCCGCCCGTGTTCCCAACAGCACCAGCACCTGGGCCATTTATTCCGTTTTGTTACCGGACGGGATGGATCGCGCGGAATTGCAGAGTTCATTACGATCTCAGGGTATTCCCACGGCGATTTATTATCCGCGTCCGCTGCATCGTCAGCCCGCCTATCGCGATCACCACGACGGAACCATCCTGCCGGTGTCGGACCATCTCGCGGACCGCATCCTGGCGCTGCCGCTGCACCCGGAACTGGACGAGGCGGCGGTGGAGCGCGTGTGCGACGCCGTGATCTCGTTTCTTTCCTGAAAATAAATATCAGGGGTGGCGGGTCAGTTTGGCTTTATCAACGTCATCCTCCAGCCTGACCGGAGGATCGCAACCAGCACGGTGCCGCGAGAAATTCCCCTGTCAGGCCGGGAGATGACGAGGGGAAATCAAACCGGTCCATCATCGATTTTCCGTTGGGCTTGACATTGGGTGAATCGTGTCCGACGATCCATTCTGAAAGTAAATACGCCGTGACGCAGAGTGCAGCCAACGCGACAGTCCCGACCGTCCTCACCGGAGAGCCTCATCATGCAAAGCCGCGTCCAGTTTTCTGAAACCATCGAACCGCTGGTCCAGTTCATCGAGGAAACGCCGCAGGGCGAAATCATTGACCGCACGCTGGCAAGGCTGCGCGCCGGTGTGCCGATGACGACCATGCTGACGGCCTCGGCCCTCGCCGTGACACGCTCCTCCGATCTGCCGCCCGGCCATCATGGCGGGCCGTTGCATCCCGTGGCTGGTGTCCACGCGGTGTCGCAACTGGTGAGCCGTCTGGAAGGAGAACAGCGATTCCTTCCGATTTTGCAACATGTGGCTTTGTCGAACCGGCACATCCATCACCCGGAAATGGGTCCCTACACGTTGCTGGACTTCGCGCCGCTGGACGCCGGCGGGGTCGAGGCGACCAAGGCCGCCTTCCTGCACTCCTGCACACGCGGCGAGACCAACAAGGCGGATCATTTCTTCCTGTGGCTCTGGGAGAACATCCCCCATGTCGAGGCGTTCGACCTGCTGATGAGCGTGGCCATCCCCAAGAACGTCCTGGACGATCACTATTTCATCTATCCCGCCTTCACCTGGCGCGCGCTGGAGACCATCGGCGCGGAATACCGTCCCTTCCTGATGCGGCCCGCCGTCCGTTACGTGGCGCGCTTCCCCAAGGCCCCGCAAACCGCGGAAGTCGAGGATTTGCT
>JAYVCG010000411.1:0-3498 GCA_043750075.1 Acetobacteraceae bacterium
GGTGACGATGGCATCGCCGAACGCCGTGGTTCTGTCGTTCGCCTGTTTGGGCCTGATGGCCGCCGGGCTCGCGCGTTGTTATGGCGGAGGGCGGCGAACCGGCTGCTCGGCGGCGCGGCGCTGTGCGCGATCGTCGTCCTGCTCTCGGGTAACTGGTGGCTGGCGGCCATCGTGGGGCTGGCGGAGATCCTGCTATGCCCGCTCCTTGAGCGGCTGGTGGCATTGGCACGGAACCCGGAGACTGTCTCCCCAGGGTTGGTGACCGCGCCAGGAGCGCATTGATCCGGCCGGTCATCGCCGGTCCGCGAACGCGCATCGGCGACCGCCGCCGGTGGCGCGGCCGGGTTCCCATGGGTGATTTCCGACGAGCTTGCGGCAATGGTGAAATCGCAGCCTTTTCAACCGAAAGTCAGCCTGAACGTCCGCGCATCAGGATGACCCGCGCCCCCGCGCCCCTTTCACGCCGTCCGGTCCCCTCCGCTCATCCCCAGCGCCGCCTGCGCCGCCGCCAGCCGCGCCACCGGCACCCGGTACGGACTGCACGAGACATAATCCAGCCCCACCAGCTCGCAGAACGCGATCGAGGCCGGATCGCCGCCATGCTCCCCGCAAATGCCGAGTTTCAGGCCGTTCTTCGTCTTCCGGCCTTTTTCCGCGGCGATGCGCACCATTTCGCCCACGCCCTCGATATCGATGGAAACGAACGGGTCTTTCGGTAAAATGCCCAGTTCGACGTAATGCGGCAGGAACTTGCCGGCATCGTCGCGCGACAGACCGAACACCGTCTGCGTCAGATCGTTGGTGCCGAAGCTGAAGAAATCCGCGACCTCGGCGATCTGACCCGCGAGCATCGCCGCGCGCGGCAATTCGATCATCGTTCCGATACTGTATTCAACCGCCATCCCGTTTTCCGCGAACACCGCCTTCGCCACCCCCTCCACCTGGGCACGCGTGATTTCCAGTTCCTTCTTCGTGGCGATCAGCGGGATCATGATCTCGGGGTGCGGCGCGTTGCCTGTGTCGCGGGCCACGGCGATGGCGCCCTCGAAGATGGCGCGGGCCTGCATTTCATAAATTTCCGGAAACGAAATCCCCAGGCGGCAGCCGCGATGGCCCAGCATGGGGTTGGCTTCGGCGAGTTCGGCGGCGCGGCGGCGGAACGTTTCCACTTCCACACCCATGCCATGCGCCACCTCCGCCATCTCGGCCTCGGCGTGCGGCAGGAACTCGTTCAACGGCGGATCGAGCAGGCGGATCGTCACCGGCAATCCGGCCATGATGGTGAACAGCTTGCGAAAGTCCTCCCTTTGGAACGGCAGCAGGCGATCCAGCGCATCGCGGCGATCGCCTTCGGTGCTGGCCAGGATCATCTGGCGGACGGCGCCAATGCGTTCGGGGTCGAAGAACATGTGCTCGGTGCGGCAAAGACCGATGCCCTCGGCGCCGAATTTGCGGGCGGTCTCGGCGTCCAGCGGGGTTTCCGCGTTGGCCCGCACGCCCATGCGGCGGCAGCCATCGGCCCATTCCATCAGCGTGCCGAAATCGCCGGACAGAGCGGGCTCGATCATCGGCACCGTGCCGATGAACACTTCCCCGGTGGCGCCATCCAGGGTGATGGTTTCCCCGGCATTGACCGTCTTGCCCGCGCTCGACAGGGTTTGCGTCCCGTAATCGACGGTGATGGCGCCGGCACCCGCGACACAGGGCCGCCCCATGCCGCGCGCGACCACGGCGGCGTGGCTGGTCATGCCGCCGCGAGTGGTCAGAATGCCGCGCGCGGCGTGCATGCCGTGAATGTCCTCGGGCGAGGTTTCTATCCGCACCAGGATCACCGCCTCCCCCTTCTGGGCGCGGCTTTCCGCCTCGTCGGAGCTGAACACGACAACGCCGCAGGCGGCGCCCGGACTGGCGGGCAGTCCCTTGGCCAGGGCGGTGCGCTGCGCCTTCGGGTCGAGCATCGGATGCAGCAACTGATCCAGCGAGGACGGATTGACGCGGCGCACCGCCTCGGACCGGTCGATCAGGCCCTCATTGGCCATCTCCACCGCCATGCGCAACGCGGCGGCGGCGGTGCGCTTGCCGTTGCGTGTCTGCAACATGAACAGCTTGTTGCGCTGCACGGTGAACTCGATGTCCTGCATGTCGCGGTAATGTTTTTCCAGTGTCCCGCGCACCGCCAGCAACTCCGCGTACGCCTGGGGCATCGCTGTTTCCAGCGCCGTCTCCCCGGCCCGCGCCGCGCCCACCGACAGCGGCTGCGGCGTCCTGATCCCCGCCACCACATCCTCGCCCTGGGCGTTCACCAGATACTCGCCATAGAACATGTTCTCGCCGGTCGAGGGATCGCGGGTGAAACAAACACCCGTGGCGCAATCGCCGCCCATGTTGCCGAACACCATCGCCTGCACGTTGACCGCCGTGCCCCATTGGGCCGGAATGTCGTGCAACCGGCGATAGGTGATGGCGCGGGCGTTCATCCACGAGCCGAACACCGCCCCAATGGCGCCCCAGAGCTGTTCATGCGGATCGGTGGGGAACGGCTTGCCGGTTTCCTTCGCCACCAGGCCCTTGTAAGCCGCGACCACCTCGCGCCAGTGCGCGGCAGTGAGGCCGGTGTCCTCCGTCACCCCGGCCTCGACCTTGGCGAACTCGATCACCTCCTCGAACTCGTGGTGATGCACGCCAAGCACGACCGAGCCATACATCTGAATGAAACGCCGGTACGAATCCCAGGCGAACCGCTCGTCATTGGCCTGTTTCGCCAGCCCCACCACCGTTGCGTCGTTCAGGCCGAGGTTCAGCACCGTGTCCATCATCCCCGGCATCGACACCCGCGCGCCGGAGCGGACCGAGACCAGCAGCGGATTGGCCGCGTCGCCAAATCTCTGGCCCACCGCCGACTCGATCCGCGCGAGACCGGCGTTGACCTGCGCCTGCAGTTCCTCGGGGTAGCGTTTGCCGTTGTCGTAGAAGGCGGTGCAAACCTCGGTGGTGATGGTGAAACCGGGCGGCACGGGCAGACCGATGGACGCCATCTCCGCGAGGTTCGCCCCCTTGCCGCCCAACAAATTCCGCATGTCGGCGCGGCCGTCGTTATCGCCGCCACCGAAACCGTAAATCCACCTGGTCATGGTTGCTCCATTACCCTTCAATCCGGGAAAAATCCGCCACGCTGTTCATCGTGGTCCGCACCTGATTAAGCAGCCGCAAACGGTTGCGGCGTATCTCCGGCTCCGGCGCGTTGACCGTCACCTGTTCAAAGAAGGCGTCCAAGGGCGCGCGCAGTTTGGCCATCCCGGCCATCGCCCCCGCGTAGTCCTCCGCCCCCACCTGGGCTTTGATCACGGAGCTGGCTTCCAGGGCATGATGCAGGGCTTTCTCCGCCGGTTCCACCAGCAAACCTGGCGCGGGAGGGTCTTTTTGTTCCCCGTCCTTGCGTTCCTCGATCCGCAGGATATTGGCGGCGCGGCGGTACGCGGCGAGCAGCGTGGCGCCCTC
>JAYVCG010000412.1:0-10970 GCA_043750075.1 Acetobacteraceae bacterium
TCATGTGCTTCTTGTGAAACTGCGATCCCATGGCGATTCGTGACCGCAGCAATCATCCCGGAAATACGTCACCGTATTTATGAAATGGGGTACTAAGGCGTTTATATCAAACGCGGGACGAAGGATTAACGCGTGCATAGTGGATAATCAGGATAAAGAAGCGGCTTTTATCCAATTTATGACCACACTTGAACTTACGGCTGCTATAGGACCAGTTGGCGAAACCTGCGCACAATTTTCGTCCTCCTACTATAGCGTGACAAGAACCCTAAAAGATGGCTCCCTATTAAGGTAGTGTTCAGATGCAATCAAAGGATTCATCCAAAATGACCTGAAAATCTGATAGAAAACTAACAATAGCACCCTTCTCTCTGAACCCCATAATGCGTCTGAACAATAGGTCTCGCTGTAGTCGGGAGCGTGCAGAGCAAAGGGTGGCGTCCCAAATGAGTCGTATCCTGTTCGGGACCCGGTTTGGGACTCGATTCTGGAAATAACTGTCAATAAGCTATTGTTTTAACTATAATATGCTACCATGATCGAAAATCGAGTCTTCTCGACCGCACCAATCTGGTTTGAGGATCAGGCGCGAGGCGCCTTGTACCGGGGCAGCGTGGCTTCGCCGCAAGCCTGAAAACCGGCAATCCTGAAACTCGCCCATCAAGGGATGCCCTTACTTCTTTCAGGCGCCCATGGAGTGGCCCTCCGCTGCCTCCCCCCCGTTTTTCGTTCATCCTCTTCAAAAAATATGTCTTGCACCCACGAGGACAAAGTGAAGGCCAGTCTCCAACGCCGCCCCCGCGACGTGGCCTGGCCAATTCCTTCCGTCCGTGGACGAAAAGATTTCCCCCTTCGTCAACGCGCCACGAAGAAAATGCACTCCGTCGACGCGAAAATAAAAGAAATAAAATCTATTTACATCACCTTCTATTGCATTGTTTAGAAAAATATCCTCTTACAAAGGCTTATTCCCTCTGTCCAAGGCCCTCACATGCTCCCTGCCGCCCTCCGTACCCCATCATTCGACGCGGGCTCCGTCTGGCTGGTCGGCGCCGGTCCCGGCGATCCGGGCTTGCTGACACTGCACGCGCTGCACGCGCTGACCCAGGCGGAGGTGGTGGTGCATGACGCCCTGGTTTCGGAGGACATCCTCTGTCTTGCCCCCCAGGCCCGCCTGGAAGCCGCCGGCAAACGCGCGGGCGGCGCACGCACACCGCAATTACGGATCAACCAGCGCCTGATCGCCCTGGCCCGCGGCGGCGCGCGGGTGGTGCGGCTGAAAGGCGGCGATCCGCTGATCTTCGGCCGGGGTGGAGAAGAAGCCCTGGCTCTCGCCGCCGCGGGCATCCCGTTCCGTATCATTCCCGGCATCAGCGCGGGCCTTGGCGGCACCGCGGCGGCCGGCATCCCGCTAACCCATCGCGGTCTGGGCCGGAGCGTGACCTTCGCCACCGGCCACGACTCCTCCGGCGCCCTCACCGATCTCGACTGGGCCGCGTTGAGCCGCGGCGCCGAGGTGCTGGTGCTTTACATGGCGGGCCGCCAACTGGATGTCATCGCGGCACGGCTGCTGGCGGCGGGCCGCGATCCGGCAGAGGGCGTGGCGGTGATCCAGGACGCGACGCGCCCCACCCAGAGCGTCCACATCACCACTCTGTGCCAGGCGGCAGCGGTGCCTGCTTCCCACGCCCCCACGCTGATCGTCATCGGCCCGGTGGTGGCGTTGCGCGATCACCTGGCAGCCTGGCAGCAGACCGCGCCGATGACCGTCATTCACGACTCCCAACCCGCCCATGCGCGGGGCTGAAGGAACGAACATGGCTCACCCTCTCCTCCTCCCCGCTGGCGCGCCGTTCGGCGCCGAGCAAATTTCCGCCCTCAACAGCGTGTTCTCCACCACCACCGCCGAGCAGCGGTCCTGGCTGTCCGGCTTTCTCGCCGGGGTGCGGGCGGCCAATGATCCAACACCCGTCCAACCTGCCGCGCCGCCGAAAACCCGCGCCCCGTTGACCATTCTGTTCGGCACCGAATCGGGCAACGCCGAAGCGCTGGCCGCGCGTGCCCGCAAGGCGGCGGCGAAACTCGGCTTCGCGGTCAAGGTCGTGGACATGGCCGACACCACCCCGGAAGAGATGGCCAAGGTGCCCAACCTGCTGCTGATCGCCAGCACCTGGGGCGAGGGCGACCCGCCGCAACGCGCCATCGACTTTCACGAAGCCCTGATGGCCGATACCGCCCCCCGTTTCGAAAAAACAAATTTCGCCGTTCTCGCTTTAGGCGACCGCGCCTATGCCCAATATTGCGAGATCGGAAGCCGCATCGACGAACGCCTCGCCGCCCTGGGTGGCACGCGCATCGTCGAACGCATCGAATGCGACGTGGATTTCGAAGCCTCCGCGAGCGCCTGGATCGACGCCACGCTTGGCCGGATCAGCCAGGACACCGGTGGCGAAGCAGCCACCGCCGAACACGCCGTCATTCATGTCGATTTCGCCCGCGCGCCAACGGAAAGCGAGTCCGAAACCTGGACCCGCGCGCATCCGTTCGAGGCCGAAATCACTGAACATGTCCGTCTGACCGGCAGCCGTTCGCTTTCCGACACAAGGCACATCGCACTCTCACTGGAAGGCAGCGGCATCGCCTATGAACCCGGCGACGCGCTTGGCATCGTGCCGCGCAACGATCCCGCGCTGGCCGAGGCAGTGCTGAAAGCCGCCGGTCTCGCCTCCGACACCGTGTTGCGCACCGCGTTGATTGAACAGTACGACATCACCACTCTGACCGCGAAACAGGTTGCTGACCACGCCACACTGACTGGCGCCAAAACCCCTGACGCGGACTGGATCATGGGCCGTCAGGTGCTTGATCTGCTGGAAGCGGCGCCACACGATTTCACCCCCGCGCAACTGACCGCGCTGCTGCGGCCCTTGCCCGCGCGGTATTACTCGATCGCGTCGAGCCGGAAATCCGTGGGCGAGGAAGCCCATCTGCTCGTTGCCGGTGTCCGTTACGAAACGCATGGAAGACAACGTCTGGGCGTTGCCTCGATCGACATGAACGAACGGCGGAAGTCTGGTGACACAATGGGCGTGTTTCTCCGCCCGAACCCGCGTTTCCGTCTGCCCGCCGATCCGGCGCGGCCCATCATCATGATCGGGCCAGGCACTGGTGTCGCGCCGTTCCGAGGCTTCCTCCAGGAACGCGAGGCCACCAAGGCTCCGGGCAAGAACTGGCTGGTGTTCGGGCACCGCAACTTTCTCCATGACTTCCTGTATCAGCTTGAATGGCAGGACTGGATCAAGGAAGGCGTGCTGAACCGCGTGGACGTGGCGTTCTCGCGCGATCAACCGGCGAAACGTTATGTGCAGCACGCGCTGTGGGACGCGCGGAAGGAACTGCATGCCTGGGTTCAGGACGGCGCCGCGCTGTATGTCTGCGGCGACATGGCGGCGATGGCGAAGGATGTGCATGAGACGCTGATCCACATCCTGGCTGACCAGACCGGCAAGGATGGCAAGGCGGCACTGGATCAATTGCGCCGCGACGGCCGTTACCTGCGCGATGTTTACTGAGGGAGACAGAGCATGAACGAAATTCGCCCGGTGTCTCCGCCGCTGTCCGCCCCCCCGTTGTCCGCGAATGAGCGGATCAAGGCGAACAGTCATTTGCTCCGCGGCACGATCGCCGAGGGGCTGACCATCCCCGAAACCGGCGCCATCGCCGACGACGATCAGCAACTGACGAAATTCCACGGCATCTATTTGCAGGACGACCGCGATCTGCGCGCCGAACGCGGCCGTCAGCGCATGGAAAAAGCCTTCATCTTCATGGCCCGGATGCGCGTCCCCAGTGGCATCCTGACGCCCGTGCAATATCTCGCGGCGGACAGGATGGCGGTGGAGCGGGGCAACGGCACGCTGCGCTTCACCACCCGGCAGACCATCCAGTTCCATGGCATCATCAAAAGCAATCTGCGCCCGTTGATCCAGGGCCTGTACACGGAAATGCTGGACACCATCGCGGCCTGCGGTGATGTCAATCGCAACGTCTGCGCGTCCGCCGATCCGTGGCGGCGCGCGGGTCATGCCGCGGTGACACAACTCGCTGAGGACATCGCCACTCATCTTCTGCCGAAAAGCCGTGCCTGGCACGAGATCTGGATTGGCGAGGAACGTGTCGCCGGTGGCATTGAGGAAGCCGAGCCGATCTATGGCCGCACCTATCTGCCGCGCAAATTCAAGATCGGCGTGGCGTTGCCGCCGCATAACGACGTCGATGTGTTCACGCAGGACCTGAGCTTCATCGCCATTGAGGAAGCGGGAACAATCATCGGCTACAACGTGGCAATTGGCGGCGGCATGGGCATGACCCATGGCGAGCCAGAGACCTATCCCCGCGCCGGTGACGTGATCGGCTTCTGCGCCCCTGAACACGCGGTCGAGGTCGCGGAAAAAGTCGTCACCATGCAGCGCGACCATGGCGATCGTTCCAACCGTAAACAGGCGCGGTTGAAATACACCATCGACCGGATGGGGCTCGATGCCTTCGTGGCCGGTGTGAACGCGCGGCTGTCCGTGCAATTATTGCCCGCGAAACCGTATGTGTTCACCACCACGGGCGATCGTCTGGGATGGACCACGGACGAAACCGGCCTTCATCACTTTACCCTGTATGTCGAGAATGGCCGCGTGGATGGAACGTTACGCGATGGGTTACGCGCCATCGCGGCGCTGAACCTTGGCCGCTTCATCATCACGGCAAATCAAAACCTGGTGCTGGCGGACATTCCGGCGGACCAGAAGGAAAGCGTCGCGCGCGTGCTGGCGGCGCATGGCATCGCCAACCCGGCGGGCGGGCTGCGCCGCAACGCCGTCGCCTGTGTGGCGCTGCCCACCTGCGGTCTGGCACTGGCCGAGAGCGAGCGGTCCTTGCCCTCCCTCGTGATGAGGCTGGAGACGGAACTGGATGCCGTGGGTTTGGCCGAGGATGACATCACCATCCGTATGACCGGCTGTCCGAACGGGTGCGCGCGGCCCTACATGGCGGAGATAGGGCTCGTTGGCCGTTCGCCCGGACTGTACAATCTTTATCTCGGTGGGGCGCATGACGGGTCGCGTCTGTCGAAGCTGCATGCGCGCGATGTCGATGACGCGGCGATCGTGGCGGCGCTGCGGCCGTTGTTCGCCGCCTACGCGGTGGATCGGAACGATGGGGAATCTTTCGGCGATTTCGTCATTCGTGCCGGTGTCGTGGCGCGGACCATCGCCGGTCTCGACTTTCACGCCAACCTCGCCCTTGGTCTTTGAGGAGTTGATGATGCACGCTTTGTTTTCTCAGGGCTTCACTATTTCACGTCCGTCCACTAATGGCGCATGGCTGCCGGGTCTGGCGCATGTGCTGGCGGCGTTGACCGTGTGGCCGGTCTTAGGTGGCGTGGCCTGCGCGACGGGGTTGTTGATGACCAGCCTCGTGACTTTCGTGGCATGGTTGCCGTTGACCGCGTTGGCGCTCAATCAGGGACGGCCTGTTCTGGAGGATGCGCGGGGGCCGGTGTTGACGGTGAACGCCCGGCGGGTGTTGTTCGTGGCATGGGCGGCGACGGCATGGGCGGCGGCGCTGCTGACGCGGGGATGAAGGAAGGCCAGGGGCGCCGCCCCTGGACCCCGTTCATAAGGAATGGGTTCCAAGGGCTCAGCCTTTGGTGGGGGTGCAGGGGGCAAAGCCCCCTGGCCTTATCTTAGCCCGGCGTTAATGGCTTCCAAGGCCTTCGACCCCGGCACCAGCGCCGCGTCATCCAGCGCGTTCAACGGCACATCCACCGTCTTCAAATGCGCGTGCATGTCGCGCGGGTTCGGATCAACGTACAACAAGCCCGTCACCATTTCCCCGGCCGCCTGACGCTCCTGCATATAGGTCAGCGCGCCAATCCGGTCATGCACATCATACCCTTCGTGCAACTTCCGCAGCCGCAACACCGACCCGTCATGCTGCGTCACCAACTGCACCGTGCCGGGATCATACTCCGTGGTGATCTCTGGCCGCGTCACGATCATGTCGAGGGAATTCACCGCCTCGTTATGCTCGCGCACGAAATCGAAGCTTTTCGTCGAACCCTCGTGGTTGTTGAACGCCACACAAGGGGAAATGCAATCGATGAACGCGGCGCCCTGATGCTTCAACGCGGCCTCGATCAACGGCACCAGTTGCGTCTTGTCGCCGGAGAAACTGCGCGCCACGAACGTCGCCCCCAGTTGCAACGCCATGCCCACGAGATCGATCGCCTCATCGCTGTTGACGACACCGCGCTTCGATTTGGCGCCCTTGTCGGACGTGGCGGAGAACTGGCCCTTGGTCAGCCCATAGACGCCATTGTTCTCGACGATATAGACCATGTTGACGCCACGCCGCATCGCATGGGCGAACTGCCCGATGCCGATGGAGGCACTGTCGCCATCCCCCGACACGCCGAGATAGATCAGATCGCGGTTGGCCAGATTGGCGCCCGTCAGCACCGATGGCATCCGCCCATGCACGGAATTAAATCCGTGCGAGGCACCAAGAAAATACGTCGGCGTCTTCGACGAACAGCCTATGCCGGACAGCTTGGCGATCCGGTGCGGTGGCAGATCGAGTTCGAAACACGCTTTCACGATGGCGGCGCTGATCGAGTCATGCCCGCATCCCGCGCACAAGGTCGAGACCGGGCCCTCGTAATCGCGCCGCGTGAAACCGAGCGCGTTCTTCTGCAAATCCGGATGATGCAGTTTCGGTTTGACGATGTAGGTCATGATGCCACCTTTTCACCGATCGCCTTCGAGATGAACCGCGCCGTGATCGGCGTGCCATCGTAGTGCAGGATTTTCACCAGTTTCTTTGGATCGATCTCAAGCTCGTTCACCAGCAGCGACCGTAGCTGGCCGTCGCGGTTCTGCTCGACGACGAAAATCTTGTCGTGCGCGGCGATGAAGTCTTCCACCTCGGCGCCGAAGGGGAAACCGCGGACACGCAACAGATCGAGGCTGACGCCCAGTTCGGCGATCAGGATCTCATCCGCCTCGGTCATCGGCGCGCTGGTGGAGCCGTAATAGATCGCGCCCAGTGTGGTCGGCAGTTTGGCTTTCTGGAGAATGGCGGGCGGGATGAGGCTCCGGGCCGTTTGGTGCTTTTTCAGCAGCCGGTCCATGTTCTCCTGATAATCCGCGCCTTCTTCCGAATACCGCGCCATCCGGTCTTTGGAGGTGCCGCGGGTGAAGAACGCGCCCTTGCTCGGGTGCGTGCCGGGATAGGTGCGGTAGGTGATGCCGTCGCCATCGACATCCAGATAGCGCCCGAACGTCTTGCCGGCATCCAGATCGGCCGCGGTCATCACCTTGCCGCGATCCATCCGGCGGCTGTCATCCCAGGTGAAGGGTTTTGTCAGCCGCTCGTTCATGCCGATCTCAAGGTCGAGCATCACGAAGACCGGGGTTTGCAGCCGGTCCGCCAGATCGAACGCCAGCGCGCCGAATTCGAAACATTCGTGCGGATCGTCGGGGATCAGCAGGACGTGTTTGGTGTCGCCGTGGCTGGAATAGGCGCAGATGCGGATGTCTGTCTGCTGGGTGCGCGTCGGCATCCCGGTGGACGGGCCGGAGCGTTGCACATCCATGATGACAGCGGGGATTTCCGCGAAATACGCCAGCCCGATGAACTCCTGCATCAACGAGATGCCCGGCCCGGACGTGGTGGTGAAGGCGCGGGCGCCGTTCCAGGCGGCGCCGATCACCATGCCGATGGAGGCGAGTTCATCCTCGGCCTGCACGATGGCGACGCGGTTCTTGCCGGTTTCCTTGTCGAGCCGCATCCGGCTGGTGTAACGCTGAAACGCCTCGGCCAGCGAGGAAGACGGGGTGATCGGATACCAGGCGCAGACCGTGGCGCCGCCATAGACGGCGCCAAGCGCCGCGGCGGCGTTACCGTCGATGAAGATGCGGTCGCCGACCGTTTCCGCCTTGCGCATGCGCAGCCCGATCGGGTGCGCCATGTTGGCCCGCACCCAGTCGATGCCCATGCGCAACGCCTGGAAGTTGGCGTCGATCAGCTTCTGGCGGCCCTTGAACTGCTCGGCGAGCAACCCCTCGACCGAGGCGGCGTCCATGTCGAGCAGCGCCACCAGGGCGCCGAGGCCGACGATGTTCTTGAACAACTGGCGCTGGCGCGGATCGCTGTAGGCCTTGTTGGTCATCTCCGTCAGCGGCACGCCAAGCACCACGATGTCGTCGCGGAATTTCGACGCCTGCATCGGCTTGGTATTGTCGTAGAACAGATACCCGTTCGGAACGATCGAGCGGACATCCTCGTCCCAGGTCTGCGGGTTCATCGCGATCATCAGATCGACGCCGCCGCCCCGCGCGCCGAGATGGCCCGCTTCCGAGACCCGCACCTCATACCAGGTGGGCAGTCCCTGAATGTTGCTGGGAAAGATGTTTCTGGGTGTCGAGGCCACGCCCATGCGCAGTACGGCCTTGGCGAACAGCGCGTTGGCGCTGGCCGATCCGGAACCGTTCACATTGGCGAATTTGACGACGAAATCGTTAACCCGTTGGAGGCCTTCCACACGGTCTACTTGCTGTAGCATGCGTTCTCCGCCTGTGCCACGTCGATCAGGAAACGTTCCATGTCCCATGCGCCGGTGGGGCACCGCTCGGCGCAGAGGCCGCAATGCAGGCAGACGTCTTCGTCCTTCGCCATGATGCGGCCGGTTTTCAGTTCAATGGACACGTAAAGCGATTGCGTCAGATCCATCGCCGGCGCGCTCAGTCTTGTGCGCAGGTCGGCTTCCTCGCCGTTCGCCACGAAGCTGATGCAGTCCACCGGGCAGATATCGACGCAGGCGTCGCATTCGATGCAGAGCTTGTCGGTGAAGATCGTCTGCACGTCGCAGTTCAGACAACGTTGCGCTTCCGCGAACGCGAGTTTGTCGTCGAAACCAAGCTCCACCTCGGTCTTGATGTCCTTGAGCGCGATGATCTTGTCGCGATGCGGCACCTTGAAGCGCAGATCGAGGGAGATGTCGTTGTCATAGCTCCACTCGTGGATGCCCATCTTGGTGCTGGTGATGTTCACCCCGGTCGGCGGCCGTTCCGTGATGTCCTCGCCCATGCACATCTTGTGGATGGAGATCGCCGCCTGGTGCCCGTGCGCGACGGCCCAGATGATGTTCTTCGGGCCAAACGCCGAGTCACCGCCGAAGAACACGCGGGGGTTGGTGGACTGGAACGTCACCTCGTCCACCACCGGCATTTCCCATTCGTTGAACTCCAGCCCGGTATCGCGCTCGATCCACGGGAAGGAGTTCTCCTGGCCGATGGCGACCAGCACGTCGTCGCATTCGAAGAACTGATCCGGCTCGCCCGCCGGCACCAGTCTGCGGCGGCCGCGGGCATCGTATTCGGCATGCACTTTCTCGAACGTCATGCCGATGAGTTTACCGTGCGCGTGTTTGAATTCCTTCGGCACCAGGAAATTGAGGATCGGGATGTCCTCGTGGAGCGCGTCGTCCTTTTCCCAGGGCGAGGCCTTCATTTCCTCGAACCCCGAACGCACGATCACCTTCACGTCGTCCCCGCCCAGACGGCGGGAGGAGCGGCAGCAATCCATGGCGGTGTTGCCGCCGCCCAACACGATCACCCGGCGGCCGATCTTGGTGATATGCCCAAACGAGACCGAGGACAGCCAATCGATGCCGATATGAATGTTGGCGGCGGCTTCCTGGCGGCCCGGCACGTTCAGATCGCGCCCGCGCGGGGCGCCGGAGCCGACGAAGATCGCGTCGTAATCCTCCGCCAGCAAGCCTTTCAGGCTGTCTACCCGCTGGCCCAGGCGCATTTCCGGGCCGAGGTCGGTGATGTAGCCGACTTCCTCGTCGATCACCTCCTCCGGCAGGCGGAATTTAGGAATTTGGCTGCGGATCATGCCGCCCGCCCGTGTGTCGCCGTCATAGACGACGCAATGATAGCCGAGAGGCGCCAGATCGCGCGCCACGGTCAGCGAGGCCGGACCGGCGCCGATCAGCGCGATCTTCTTGCCATTCCGCGTGGTGGGTCTGGGCGGCATCCGGTCGCTGACATCGCCTTTGTAGTCGGCGGCGACGCGCTTGAGGCGGCAGATGGCGACGGGTTCTTCCTCCACCCGGCCGCGGCGGCAGGCCGGTTCGCACGGACGGTCGCAGGTGCGGCCGAGAATGCCGGGGAAGACGTTCGATTTCCAGTTGATCATGAAGGCGTCGGCATACCGGCCCGCCGCGATCATCCGGATGTATTCCGGAACCGGGGTGTGCGCCGGACAGGCCCACTGGCAATCGACGACCTTATGGAAATAGTCGGGGTCTTGGATATTGGTCGGCTGCAACCTGGGCTCCTCTCTCTGCCGATCGGATGGTCAACAAACCCCCGATCGTGCGCGCGGGGGCTTCTGAGGCCACCATCGCCATTCGTCAATGCATCATAGCGGGGGGCGGGCATGTCTGCAATCGAGAGCGGGGGGGGTGAGGGCATCATGGGAGTACACGGAGATTCAAAGACCCAGAGGTTCTCCGGGCATCAGCCTCGTGCTTTCCATGGACGAGGCGAAGCCCATCCTCCGCCAGAACAGACATACTCTTTCGCGCCCGTCTCCTTTCTCTGAGTCTCTGAGAACTCCCAGGGGGATACTTGCTGAATCCATCAAGGTCTCCGTCCCGGATGAAGGGAGAGAGGAAACCTCCCCCCTCACGGCCGCATCCCAAACTTCGACGGTCCTGGCTGGCGCAACGGCGCCGCCAGATTGGCGAAATCGCACAGCAGCTTCCGCGTGTCGCGCGGATCAATCACCTCATCAATCCAGAACGACTCCGCGGTGCGGAATGGCGAGCGCAGCCGGTTCAACCGTTCCTCGATTTCCTCCAGCTTCGCCTGGGGGTCGTCGGCGGCGTCGATCTCGGCGCGGTAGGC
>JAYVCG010000413.1:0-2723 GCA_043750075.1 Acetobacteraceae bacterium
CGCGATATTTCGCTGGTCAGGTCGCACGGCATTGATTTTAATCAGTTTCCGACGTTTGGCGACGTCACCGGAGCTGAGGAGATCAAGGCCGTGCGACAGCATGATAGCGTTTTCCACACGATTCTGAAGCTTCTTCCCTGGGAGGAGTTCACCCGCTCGATCGAACGCCACGAGGCCGGGGATCGTGCCCGGGCCTTCAGCCACGAAAGCCACCTCACCGCGATGTTGTATGCTCAACTGGCGGGAGCCGTCAGTTTGCGTGATGTCGAGGCTGGACTGAGCAGTCACGCTGTCCGTCTGGCCGAGGCGGGCGCCACCCCGGCCCGGCGGTCCAGCCTGGCCGAGGCCAACCGCGACCGTCCGGCGGCGGTGTTCCTCGACCTTCTGGCCGTCATGATCCATCGCGCCCATCGCAAGATGCGCCGGGCGGTGAGAACGCTGACCTTGTTGATCGACAGCACCAGCCTGCCGCTGAACGCGCTGAGCCGGGGATGGGCGCGTTTCTCGGACAAGGTGTGCGCCGCCAAATTGCACATTGTTTACGATCCCAACGCCGATTGCCCGGTTCACACCGCCCTCACCACGGCCAACGTCAACGACATCACCGCCGCCAAGGCGATGCCCATCGTGGCCGGGGCGACTCATGTGTTCGACCTTGGCTATTACGATTACGGCTGGTGGGCCGAACTGGACGGGGCCGGGTGCCGCATCGTCACGCGGCTGAAGAAGAACACCCCCCTGACCGTGACCCGCGCGCTCCCGGTGGAGGAAGGCGGCGCGATCCTGTCCGACCGGATCGGCCGCCTGCCCATCCGCCAGGCCAGCAACCGGCGCAACCCGTTTCACAAGGAAGTCCGGGAGGTGCGGGTGCGCATCGAAACCGGGAAGATATTGCGCGTCCTCACCAACGACCTGGACGCCCCGGCCCAGGAGGTCGCCGACCTTTACAAGCAGCGCTGGGCGATCGAGCTGTTCTTCCGCTGGATCAAGCAAACCCTGAAAATCACCCGCTTCCTGGGCACCTCCGGGAACGCGGTGCGCATCCAGATCGCCGCCGCGCTGATCACCTTCCTGTTGCTGAGACTGGCCCAGCGGACCCAGGAGGCGGTGAGGAGTCCCCTGCTTTTCCTCCGTCTGGTCAGGATCAACCTGATGCACCGGAAGGGCCTGGACGAACTGCTCGGCCCCGGCCAGGAGACAGAAAGGCCACCCGGACAGGAAGCGCCAGCATGAAACAATGCGATGCCGCATCATGTTCAAGAACCGTGCCGGACAGCCGTGGGTCAAGCCGGGGGATGACGGGGATGGGCATGGGTCAGCAATAAGGGCCATTGGTGTAAATTCAGCCACGCGCCAAAGGAGGAACGGACAATGAACATGTATGAACAGGATCTGGGGAAGAATGAGGCGAACCACGCGCCATTGACCCCGCTCACGTTCCTCGAACGCGCGGCGTACGTGTATCCGGACCGGCTTTCCGTCGTGCATGGAACACAACGGTTCACCTGGAAGGAAACATACGCGCGCTGCCGCCGCCTGGCCTCGGCGCTGACCCAACTGGGCGTGGACAAAAACGACACGGTCTCGGTGATGCTGCCGAACACGCCGCCGATGGTGGAAGCGCATTTCGGCGTGCCGATGTGCGGCGCGGTGCTGAACGCCCTCAACACACGTCTCGATTCCGAAACCATCGCCTTCATGCTGGACCATGCGAACACCAAAGTCCTCATCACGGACCGCGAGTTTTCCCCCGTGGTGGAAAAGGCGCTGGCCTTACTGAACACCAGACCCATCATCATCGACGTGGACGATCCGCTGCACGAAGGCGGCTCGCTGTTGGGCTTCACCGAATACGAAACGTTCCTGGCGGGCGGCGACCCGGAGTTCGCCTGGCATAACCCGCCGGACGAATGGGACGCGATTTCGTTGAGTTATACCTCTGGCACCACGGGCGATCCAAAAGGCGTGGTATATCATCATCGCGGCGCGCATCTGAACGCGGTCAGCAACATCCTCAACTGGGGGATGCCGCAGCATGCCGTGTATTTGTGGACGCTGCCGATGTTTCATTGCAACGGCTGGTGTTTTCCCTGGACGGTGGCGGAGCGCGCGGGCGTCAATGTCTGCCTGCGGCGGGTGGAGGCGAAAGCCATCCTCGACGCGATCCGCGATCATGGCGTCACGCACATGTGCGGCGCGCCGATTGTTTATTCCTTGTTGATCAACGCGCCGGAGGAATGGCTCAGCGGCATCACCCGCATGATCCAGGGACAGGTCGCGGGCGCCTCGCCTCCCGCCGCGATCATTGAAGGAACAGAACGGATCGGCATCCAACTGACTCATGTTTATGGTCTGACCGAAGTGTATGGTCCCGCTTCCGTGTGCAGCAAACAGGAGGAGTGGGCCGCGATGCCGATCGGCCAGCGCGCGGAACGCAATGGGCGGCAGGGCGTGCGGACACCGTTGCAGGAGGCGCTGGTGGTACTCGATCCCGAAACGATGCGTCCGGTGCCATGGGATGGCGAAACCATGGGCGAGATCATGTTCCGTGGTAACATCACCATGAAAGGCTATTTGAAGAATCCCGCCGCGACGGCGAAGGCGTTCGAGGGCGGGTGGTTCCACACCGGCGATCTGGCGGTGACGCAGCCTGATGGCTATGTCAGAATCCGTGACCGGTCCAAGGACATCATCATTTCCGGCGGCGAGAACATTTCCTCCAT
>JAYVCG010000414.1:0-3022 GCA_043750075.1 Acetobacteraceae bacterium
GGCGATCCCATGGCCAGGCGGGAGGGTATTCGCACTGCCCCCACCATCAACACTCTCGCGGACCGGTTTGAAGCTGAGTGCGTTGGTGACTTCTGAGCAAGAAGCGTACCAACGGCGGGGCTTTGCCCCGTGCCCCACCAGGAGGCTCTGCCTCCTGGACCTCCGCCGCCCTGCCCTGGGCATTCTCCGCATGACGGCTCGCCTTTGGAAACCATCCATTGGAGTCACCATGAATGGGGTCCAGGTGCCCGGCACGTCATGCGCAGCATGCCCAGGCATGACGCGAGGCAGAGCCCCGGCCTGCCGTCAACTGCCCCGATACGTCGTGTACGTCCACGGTGAGACCAGCAATGGCACATGATAATGTGTCTCTGGCTCAGCGATGGAGAACCGTACCGGCACCACGTCCAGAAACGGCGGATCACTCACGTTCTGAGCGGAGAAATACGCGCCGACATGAAACCGCAGCTCATATGTGCCAATCCGCAACGGCTCACCCGCGATCAACGGCGCGTCCGTGCGCCCATCCTGATTGGTGACGATGGAAACGATCTCGGCGGTCCCGCTCGCCCCGATCTCGTGCAACGAAACAACGACTCCCGCCGCCGGACGGCCGCGCACGGTATCCAGCACATGTGTCGATAAACGGCCCGCGGTCACGGGCATCCCCGGCCCGCTGACCTTCGCGCACAGACGCAGACGGCTGATGAAACCGATTTCTTCGATCGCGGCGGCCATTTCGGCCTCGACGGTGTTTTCCAGCCGCCGCGCGAACCGTGCCAGGATCGAATCGCGCGTATGACGGCGAACGCAAACAATGAACGGAAAACCGAACCGCGCGCGGTAGGCGGCGTTCAACGCCTCGAACCGGCTGAACTCGGCATCGCTCAGCCGGTCGAGGCCAAGCCCGCCCTGTTCGGCGATCGAGTCCGCCGTCATCGCCCCGGCGCGCGCCACCTTGCCGGCGAGTTCCGGATGACCGCGCGAAAACGCCAGCCGTGCCTCGGGGCGCGCGCGCCGCACGGCATCCATCATCGCGGCATGCAACGCGGTGACGGTGGCGAACGGACGCTCCGCGGCGGCCTGTACCGCGACCCAGGGCGCGTTTTCGAAAACATCGCCGATCGCCGCGATGAAAGCCTCTGGCGTCGCGGCGTTCAAGGCCGCAAGATCGAAATGCGTCATGTGATGTTCCGTTGCTGGCGGCGGTTTCACGAATCCAGATCGTACCGGAGAAGTACTCATGCCCGGCCTGTCATTACATGTTGTCGATGTCGCGCGCGGCCATCCCGCGACCGGCATGAAAGTCGAGATTTTTCACCGCGCCAACCGTATCGCCGAAGGTCACCTGGGCACGGACGGAACACTGGATCATCCGATCGTCCGCACGACACTGGACAGCGGCACGTACGAGGTCATCTTTCACGCCGGCGCGTATTTCACCGGCGCCGCGCTGGACCTGACCGATCCGCCGTTCCTCGATCTGGTGCCGTTCCGGTTCACCATCGCCGATCCGGCGCGGCATCATCATGTGCCGTTGAAAATCACGCCCTGGGGATTCTCGGTGTGGCGCGGGGCGTGAACGTCTCATCGTAACCGCCGCGACAGACCGGCCAGACGCTCCATCACGATCATCAGGCTCAGCGTCACCACGATCATCACGCCTGAGACGGCGGCGATGGACACGTCGAGCTTGCCCTCCAGATCCTGCCACATGCGGATCGGCAGCATGTCGGTGCGCGCGTCGCGCAGGAACAACGAGACGGGCACGTTATCGAACGAGGACATGAAAGCGATGAACGCGCCCGCCAGGATGCCGGGACGGATCAGCGGCAGCGTGACCCGGCGGAACGTGTACAGCCGGGACGCGCCCAGGCTGGCGGAGCTTTCCAGGAGGGCGTGGTCCAGTTGCGCGATGCTGGCGATGGTGGTGCGAAGCACGAAGGGGACGCAGACGATCACATGGCCCGCCACCAGGGTCAGCGGCGAGACGGGCAATCCCAGCAGGCTGAAGAACATCAGCGCCGCGAGGCCGAAGGACAAGGCGGGCAGAACCAGCGGCGACATGAACAGCGAGTCCAGCACGCGGGCTCGCGCGCTGGTGGACCGGGCGATGGCCAGGGCCGCGGGCACGCCCAGAAGCACCGCGAGGCCCGTCGTCCACAGCGCGATCTTGATGCTGTTCATGGCGGCGAACTGCAATTGCCAGGCATCCAGCAGCGACACGTACCAGCGGAACGAATAGCCGGGCGGGGGAAATTTCAATGAAAACCCCGAGGTGAACGACACCACGATCACCACGATGGCGGGCGCCAGCAACAGCAGGAAGGCGAGGGTGGCGAGGCCCCAGATCGTCAGGCGGAAGCTGAGGGTTTCCGCGTCCATCCGCTTATCCATGGGTATGGATTTTTGACAAGCGGCTCAGGGTATTGAAAATGCTGATGACGGCGAGGACGGCGGCGAGGAAGATGATGGAGATCGCCGCCGCGAAGGGCCAGTTCTGCAACGCCGTGGCCTGCTGATAAATGTACATCGGCATGAACAGCATTTGTCCGCCGCCCACGAGCGACTGGGTGATGAAGGCGGTGATCGCCGCCGCGTAGGTCAACATGCATCCGGCGATGATCCCTGGCAGCGACAACGGCACGGTGATGCGCCAGAAGCCGCGCCAGGCTCCGGCGCCAAGCGCGTCCGAGGCGTCGTCCAGGGCGGGGTCGATCCGTGACAGCGCGGTGATCAGCGGCAGCACCATCAACGGCATCTGCACTTGCGCCAGGGCCAGGACGACGCCGCCCTCGGTGTAGAGCAGGCGTAACGGTGTGTCGGTGAGGCCAAGGGAAAGAAGGGCGGAATTGATGATGCCCTGGCGTCCGAGGATGACGATCCAGGCGAAGGTCCGCACCACGACCGAGGTGAGCAAGGGCAACAGCACGATCAGCATCAGCACGGGTTTCAGCCAGGCCGGACCGTGGACATGGACCCAGGCGAGCGGAAATCCCAGCAGCAGGCACAGCGCCGTGAC
>JAYVCG010000415.1:0-3241 GCA_043750075.1 Acetobacteraceae bacterium
TGCTCATGGCAGTGCCAGGATGCCTGATCCGATTGATGATGACACCACCGTCGCGCTGAAAAAGACCGCTCCCGCGGTACGCCGGTCCGCGCGCCCGCCGCTGTGGATGATCGCGATTCCCGCGGCCGTGGTGATGGGCGCCATGGTGGGCGCGGGTCTGCATTATTGGTCCGCATCCCCGTCCATATCCCCGTCCATATCCACGTCCCTGGCGCCGTCCGTGACGGGGACGGCGCCCGCTCCGTCCTCCTCCGCCGCGTCACCGTCCGCTGAAGCAACGATCGCGCTGGTCCGGCCACCAGCCCGGTTCGAAATCGCCGTTCCGCCGCCGGAGCCTCCCGCGCCCGTCCGCCCCGAATTCCTGGTCGAGACCGGGGATGAAGCCAGAATCCTGGACAATACCTCCGCCGGCCAGACGGTTTTCCGTCTGTCGGGCAATCGCGGCATCATGGTGCTGGATTTCGCCTCCCTGCGTCAGCAAGGGCTCACGTTGAACCGCATCGCCGCCTTCGCCGAAAAGACCGGCGGGCCGCGCGACCGGGTTCTGAACGACGCGGAACTCGACGCCATCGTGCGCCGCGACGGGGAAACGGTCGAGACGTTTTATTACGGTCATGATTACGGTTTACCGGCGCTGGTGCGGTTCTTCAGCCTCGCCGACCGGGACAGGATTGTTTTGCTGGAGGAAGAAGAAGCTCTCCGCCGCCTGTTGCGTCAGGAGGGCTGGTTCGAGTCCAACGCGCGCGGGGGTTTGTTGTCGATCCCTCAGGTGACCGCGGATGGTGCCGTCACCAGGGCGTCCCGGTCCGTCATTCTGCGTCATGAGTTGTCGCATGGGGAGTATTTCGCCAATCCCGATTACGCCGCGTTCGTGCGGTATTTCTGGATGAGCCTGCTCACCAGCGATGAGAAAGACCGGATCCTCCGCTATCTTCGTTCACAAGGGTATGATGCGACCATCGAGGAGTTGATGGAGAATGAGGCGCAGGCGTATTTGATGTTCACCTACAGCGATGATTTCTTCACGCCCGCGATGATCGGCATGCGTAAGGCGCGGTTGGCCGAGATACGGACCGCGTTTTTCAAGGGCATGCCGGGGGGGTGGTTGCGTGATGGTCTGGGTCAGTTTCTGGCCGGGAGCAAGCCAAAGCCCGCCGCGCCCGTCAGGCCGGCCGCGGCGCGGCCGTAGGCAAAAGAGTCAGGGCTTTGCCCTGAAACCCACCAGGAGGCTTTGCCTCCTGGACCTCCACCAAAGGCTCGCCTTTGGAAACCATCCATGGGAGTTTCCATGAGATGGGTCCAGGGGACATTCCCCTGGCGGGCGCGGGGCGGAGCCCCGGCCTTTCTCCCTTCAGGCGATGGCCCGTCCACCGCACTCAGCGCCGCGGCACCGCTTTGTTCGGACGTGTTTCAACGAGGATCGCCTCCGCCGTGATCCGCGCGCCACGCGCCCGCGCCGCCTCCACCGCCCGTTTCAGATCCTGCAAATAAACCGACGCCTTTTCCACATTCGTGGTTCTGGGCCGGTCGAACAAGGCATCCTCGGACGCGACCGCGATGATCAGATCAGTCCCGAACGGAGGCTCCACCGCCCACCCCACATTGCTGGGCGTGACCTCGCCCAGGTCCAGGGGTTGTCCCGGTTCGAACATGCGCGGAACATCGGCGGCCAGATTTTCGGCGGGGCTGACCAGTTGCGGATAGAGATGCCGGACATTGCCATCCCGGTCGATGTAATCGACATGGATCTCACCACGGAAACTCCCCATCACGAGCCGTGGCTGGATATACTCGCCCTCCTTCAACTCGGTGCGGTCGCTCAAAAGACGCAGCGACAAACGGGGAGTACCCGTGCCAAATCCGGCGCCGGCCGGACGCAACACATCCATCCAGGAACAGAATACCGCCGGAAGCTCCGCCAGCCGCAGCGAGGGAAGCTGTCTGGCCAGTCCCATGGCCGTGAGTTGTTTCTTGATCGTTTCAGCCACGCCCCTGCCGCCAAGCCCGGTCAGGGACACCTGGCCGTCGCGCAGTTCGCCATCAATCAGCGAGCAGGATTGCCGCGACAGGAAACCGGCGAGTTCCTGACGGCTGGCGTCCACCAGCGCCGCCTGCCGCGCGATTTCCTCGTTTCTGGCCTGTTCCTCCCGCCTCGCCTGCTCCTCCTTGCGGGCGCGTTCCGCCGCCAGCCGGGCTTCCTCATCCCGTTTGGCGCGTTCCGCGGCCAGTCGCGCGTCTTCCTCACGTTTGGCCCGCTCCGCCGCCAGCCGGGCTTCCTCGTCCCGCCTGGCGCGTTCCGCGGCCGTCAGCCTGGCGTCCTGTTCCCTTTTGGCCTGCTCCGCCGCGAGTCTGGCTTCCTCGTTCTTCCTGGCCTGTTCCGCCGCCAGCCTGGCCTCCTCGTTCTTCCTGGCCTGTTCCGCCGCCAGCCGGGCTTCCTGATCCTTCCGGGCCTGCTCCGCCGCCGGGTCCGACAGCGGGGGCGGGTCCGGTTTGACGATCACCGGATTGGAATCGGGGGCGAACAGGAAATAGCCAAGCCCGCCCATCAGCGCCAGGCCGGCGACTCCCGTGCCAATCAGAAGGGGCGCCTTGGACGATTTCTTTTTTCCACCCGCGTCCGCACCCGTCCGTGCTGCCTCGGTCCGGGACGCGGTACCCGTCGTGCCAGAGGACGGCGTGTTGAACGCGCCCGTGCCCTGCGCGGCCCCCGTCTGAAAAGACCCCGTCTGAAAAGCCCCGGTCTGAAAACCCCCCGTCCGCACCCCCCCCGTCTGGCCAGCCCCCGCCGTTCCCCTGGGCGTGACCACCATGGTCGCCTCCTCGTCCTCGCGCGGGTCCGGAGGGGGGGCCGGGGCCACGAGCGCGGCACGGATCGCCATCATGAATTCGGACGCGGAGGCGAAACGATCCTCCGGACGCTTGGCCATCGCCCGCCGGATCACGGGGTCGAACGCCCTGGGGGCGGTGACGGAAATCTGCGACGGCATCTCCGGCTCGACATTCAGCACCTTGTGCATGATCGAGGACATGCTGCCCTCGAACGGCCGTTCCCCCGTCAGCAACTGATACAACAGCACGCCGGAGGAATAGATGTCGCTGCGGGCGTCCACCACCTCGCCCTTGACCTGCTCGGGCGACATGTAGGCGGGCGTGCCAAGCACGGTCCCCGCCTGCGTCATGTTGGAGCTTTCGATGCGCGCGATGCCGAAATCGGCGATCTTCGCCTGGCCGCTTTTGGTCA
>JAYVCG010000416.1:0-10674 GCA_043750075.1 Acetobacteraceae bacterium
CGCCACGCGCACGGTGGCGCTGAACGGATGCCCAGGTCCTTGGGAAGGCCGCGCCTCACAGCACTCAATGACCTCCGCGATCAGGTTCAAAAGCCGGTAGTCCATTCCGCCTCTCCCGTTGAGGAGAGCGGATATGGGGAGAAGAATGAAGAATTACCATCCATCAAGAAATACAACCAAGGGTAGTAGTGAAAACCGGCTCTCAGCCAGACTCAGGAAGGCAATGTGTGAAACTTTCCCGGCGGACATTGAACGAGAAGTGGCCTGGGAGCGACCCAGGCCACCTTCGTTCTCAGGCCCCCCCCGGGGCCTGAACGAGGGCGCGCGAAGCACCGTTTTCAACGGTCCTTCTCTCACCGCGCCGCGCGTTTCCATGCCATCGCGCCCTGGGCGATGGCCGTGCATCCGATCGTGCTTTTGTCCGTTTATCCCTGGTTCGCCTGTCTCGTTCGTATGGCGCGGCCCGTTTTCCGCCGCGCTTTCGATGACGGGATTTTGCTCCCTCTTTGTCGCGCCGTGGTCTCATGAAGAGGGCAAATTTGTCGCGTCCGTAACGCGGCCGGATACCATCCGGGCGTACCTCCGATGGGCTGGCGCGAAATCAGACAGACCCGTATCACCCGCCGCCCGAAGCACATGCCCCTCCCTGACAGTAGCCCCGTCCCGCGCTATGTCCGGCGGACGGACACCGCCCCATCGCCAGACCAGAGGACACGGAATGACCACCGTCAACGCCACCATCGCCGCCCCTCGCCTGCTGCTCGCCGCGGGCGGGGCGGTGAAGCAAATCGCCGAGGTACTGGGCAAATTCGGCCTGTCCCGCCCGTTGATCGTCTCCGATCCGTTCATGGTGAAGCTGGGGTTGATCCAGCGTTGCCTGGAACCGCTGGAAGCCGCGGGCATCCAGGCGGACGTGTTCAGCGACACCATCCCCGAGCCCACCGACACCATCATCGAGGCCGGGGTGCGCGCCTTCGCCAAAGCCCCGTACGATTGCCTGATCGGGTTTGGCGGGGGCTCGCCGATCGACACGGCGAAGGCGATCGCCATCCTGGCGCCCAGGGCGGGGGGCGGCGGCGGCAGGATGCGGGATTACAAGGTGCCGTTCGCGGCCGATCACGGCGCGGTGCCGGTCATCGCCATTCCCACCACCGCCGGGACGGGCAGCGAATGCACCCGCTTCACCGTCATCACCGACCATGAACGCGATGAAAAGATGCTCATCAACGGTCTGGGCTGTCTGCCGCTGGCGGCGATCGTCGATTACGAGCTGACCCTGACCGTCCCGCCGCGCACCACCGCCGACACCGGGATCGACAGTTTCACTCATGCGCTGGAGGCGTATGTCTCCAAACGCGCCAACCCGTTCTCGGACGCGCTGGCGCTGGCGGCGATGGACCTGATCGGCAAGAATCTGCGCACCGCGTATGCCGAGCCCGGCAATCACGCCGCGCGCGAGGCGATGATGATTGGCGCGACCCAGGCGGGGCTGGCGTTCTCCAACAGTTCGGTGGCGCTGGTGCATGGCATGTCGCGGCCGATCGGGGCGCATTTCCATGTGCCGCACGGGCTGTCGAACGCGATGCTGCTGCCCGCCATCACCCGCTGGTCCGTGCGTGCCGCCGAAGTCCGCTATGCCGAGGCCGCGCGCCGCTCCGGCTTCGCCGCCGCCACCGACAACGATGGCGTGGCGGCGGCGAAACTGGTCACGGGGCTGGAGGCGCTGAACAAGGATCTGGCGGTGCCGACACCCGCCGCGTTCGGCATCCAGGAGGCCGAGTGGAACGGCAAGATGGCGCTGATGGCCGAGCAGGCGCTGGCCTCTGGCAGTCCCGGCAACAATCCGCGGGTGCCGACGGCGGAGGAGATAATGGGGCTGTACCGGGAGGTATGGACCGGGGCACCCGCCAATCGCTGAACCGCGCCGGCGGTCCGCGTCATCATGGGGCGGTCTGGCCACGCCGCATCTGTTCCCGCGCGGCCCAGGCCAATAGCCCGGAGCGGGAATGGCCCGTTCGCGCCGCATACTGGTCCACGGCGGCCAGCAGATCTTCCGGCAGCGTGATGTTCACGCGTACCGCGCGCGCCGATGTGTCGATCCTCACGAGGAACCTGATGGTCGCTTCTGGGCATGTGCATCGCGACGATCGGTTTCCATGGCACCAAAGGTCCGTTCTGGGCCATGCCGACCATGATTCTGACCGGCGCCACCGCGGCGGGCGGCATCGGGTTCATCAACGCTTTCGGCAATATCGGCGGCGCGGTCGTCGGCTGGCTGAGGGATACCACCGGCAGTTATTCGGGCGGGCTGTACGGGCTCGCGGCCTTCACCGCCGCCAGCGCGGTGAAGGCCGCCGTGGCGCTGCACATCCCGCGCCGGGTGGGCGCGGCCGCGATTGCCCCGGCGGAGTAAGGCGGATGGCCCGCCCGTCCCGCCTGGACATCCCGGACGTGACGAAGGAGCGGGCGCGGGCTGTTGGCGCCGCGGACTGAGCAACGAATCCGCTTCCCGCTCTACCGGGCGGGAAGCGGCACGGTCATCACGGCGCCATCGAAGCCCGTGGGTTTGAAATGGGCGCGTACCGTGATGCGGGCGATCCCGGCGGGCACTTTCAGTTGATACAGGTCACGGGTGAAAGGTTGTTCCGTGTCATGCGGATGGTCCAGGATGCGCGTGCCAAGGACCACGCCATCCGGACCAAGCGCCTCGATCCGGTCGGCGTAACGTTCCCACCCGGTATCCTTGCTGCGGACGGTGACATCCAGATCGTAGAGGCCCGCGGCACTCCGCCGGATCGCCACATGGATCACGTCCGCGTCGCCCGCCCATGCCGGAGACGCGAGGCCGCACGCGGCCAGCGCGGCGGCCAGCCAGAAAGCGCGTGCCCGTCCGCTCAACGTCCCGGCCCCTTCCAGGGCGACCCAGGGCCGCGCGCCGTCAGGGACTGCCCGGAGCGCCAGACCTGATAACGATACGCGATATACGCGACCGCCGCCGCGCCCAGTACGAAGGGCAGGATCATCATCATGAACCACAGCGCCAGCGCGGCGACCAGGAACGCGCCCCCGATCACCGCCGCCAGGGCAGCCCAGGCGAAGATGCGGGTGGGGAGAGGAAGACGGCGCGGGGGCGGCTTGGGGGAGACGAACTCCCCTCGCAGCGTCATCTCGATGATGCGGTTTTCTTCTTTCATGCGGGGAAAATGGGCCTGTCGCGGCTCCGCTTCAAGCCCATTCTGAAGCGGTCTATGGTGCCCCCGATCAAGGGAGGGTTATCCGCATGAAAGTTGGTCTGTTCCTCAACACGCAGTTTCCGGAGGGCACGGATGTCGCTGCCCGCGTGCCGGAAATGGTGCGGCAGGTGCGCGCCGCGCGCGACGCGGGCTTCAAATCGCTGTGGTTCCCGCATCACTGGCTGACGCACCCGATGCAGATGCTGGCGATCACGCCCGCCATGGGATACCTGGCGGCGCACGCCGAGGGCATGACGCTTGGCCCGAACATTCTCATATTGCCGCCGCAGAACCCGATGCATGTGGCCGAGGAAGCCGCCACCCTCGATGTGCTCACCAACGGCAACTACATCCTCGGTCTGGGCCTTGGGTACCGCCAGCCGGAGTTCGACGCGTTCGGCATTCCGCTGTCCGAACGGGCGCCGCGCTTCAACGAAGGCATCGGGTTGATGAAGCGCCTGTGGACCGAGGAAAAGGTCACGCACAAAGGCCGCTTCTACACTGTTAACGACGCGGGCCTGAGCCTGAAGCCGGTGCGCGCCGGAGGACCGCCACTGTACATCGCCGGTCAGGCCGATGTGTCGGTCAAACGTGCGGCACGGATCGGCGACGCGTGGCTGATCGTCAACAGCAGCGGGTTGTCGAAAACCGTGCCGCTGATGAAGACCTATCGCGCCGCTCTGGCGGAATACGGACGGACGGCGACGGATTTCCCGATCACGGTGGAATGTTACGTGGGCGATAACAACGCCACCGCGCATGAGGAATGCCGGGTGCCGTTGCAATATAAATACAATGCCTACGCCGCCTGGGGCCTGGAGGGCCGGAAGAAAGAGGACATGCCGTTCACCGAGTTCGCGCGCGACAAATTCATCATCGGCGACAAGGTGGCGGTGAAGGAGGAAATCGCCCGGTATCATGAGTTGTTGGGGGTGAACCACTTCATCATGCGGTGTCAGTGGCCAGGTCTGCCGGTGGAGCAGACTCTGGCGTCGATCAAGCGGCTGGGGGAGATTTTTGGGTGATGACGCGTTCCCGGTCAGGTTGATCTCCGCTCGTCGTGGCGCGGACCATCCCTTTGGCCGTCATGGCCCGGCTCGACCGGGCCATCTGTTCAGGCACCCTGCCGCGACAGATGCCCCGGTCAGGCCGGGCCACAAAGGGGAGAAGATCAGCCTGACCGGGAAATACTTCAAGGCGTGATGGCGATCTTCAACACGCCATCCCGTTGATGACTGAACAGATCGTAAGCCGCCTCGATCTGATCCAGTTTAAACCGGTGCGTCACCAGCGGCTTGAGATCAATCCGCCCCGACGCTATCACCGCCATCAGCCGCCGCATCCGCTCCTTTCCCCCTGGGCACAGTGTCGTAACGATCGTGTTGTCACCCAGACCGGCGGCGAAAGCACCCAGCGGAATGCGCAGATCGGTGGAATACACACCCAGACTGGACAATGTGCCCCCTGGGCGAAGCACACGCAGAGCAGCCTCGAACGTTGCCTGCGTGCCCAGAGCCTCGATCGCGACATCGGCGCCGCGGCCATCGGTCAGACGCATGATTTCATCGACGGGATCGGTGGCACGGAAATCGATCACGTGATCGGCGCCCATGTGGCGGGACACCTCCATGCGGGACGGGATGCTGTCCACGCTGATGATCATGGCCGCGCCGCGCAGCCTGGCGCCCGCCGTGGCGCACAAACCGATCGGTCCTTGCGCGAACACAACAACGGTGTCGCCAATCCGGACCTCGCCTTTCTCGGCGCCGCTGAAGCCGGTGGACATGATGTCGGGACACATCAACACCTGCTCGTCCGTCAGACCATCCGGCACGAGGGCCAGGTTCGCCATGGCATCGGGCACGAGCACATATTCCGCCTGGCAGCCATCAATGGTATTGCCGAACTTCCAGCCGCCCATCGCCTTGAAACCATGTTTCGTGCCCGCGCCGTCCTGGCTGGGATAGCCGCACAGACACGCCGCGCTGTGACCACTCGGCGTGATGGCGCCGGCGATGACGCGCTGGCCTTCCTGAAAGCCGGTGACGGCGGAACCGAGTTTCTCGATCACCCCAACCGGCTCATGTCCGATGGTCAGGCCGCGCGCGACCGGATATTCTCCTTTCAGGATGTGAATGTCCGTTCCACAGATCGTGGTCGTCGTTATCCGCATCAGCGCATCCAGCGGGCCGGGCTCGGGGATCGGTTTCTCATCCAGTACAATGCGGCCGGACTCGACGAAAATCGCGGCTTTCATTTTCGGCATGATTTCACTCCGTTGACGCGGGAAGATGGCATCGCGAGGTGTGCCTCGCGGTCCGCACCGACGCGGAATCATGCCTGGAGCGCCCGTGCGAAAAGCCCAGCCGCCTGTGAAGGGAAAGCCTGTGACGGCGGTTATGTTCCATGACAACGGTGTTAATTCCGCCATGGCCAGGATCGGCAATATAGAGGCGCGGGTAATATCGGAGGAAACAGTTTCGTACTGGGCAGTGTTTCACGCGGGAAAGGCCGCCAGCCGGAAGAACTGGCGGCCCGTTGGACCTACAACAGATCCCTCACCGCGTCCTGAAAGCTTCTGATCGCCGCCAGATGCTCCTTCGCCGTCCTCCCCGCGATCCGCTTGTGATGCCCGGTGGCATAGGTCGTGTGCGCGGTCACATGTGTCACTCCGGCCTTTTTCCAGAACGCGACCTCCTTCCGCCACGCCTCCGGATCGGCATTGCCCAGTGAGGTCCACACCTCGATCCCCACATCCTCCGGCTTGCGTCCGGCGGCGATGGTCAACGCACGCAATTTATCAAATGCCTTCAGCGCCGTGTCGTCCGCCGGATAGGCCAGCGGCATCCAGCCATCGCCCCATTTCGCGGTTCTTTCCAGTGTCGCGTCCACATGACCGCCGAACCACACCGGCACGCGGCCTGATTTTGGCCGCGGATTGATCCCGGAATCGTCGATCGTGTGGTATTTTCCTTTGAAATCAACGTGTGCGTTGGCCCATAGCGCCTGCATCACCTGAACCTGTTCCTCCGACCGCTTGCCACGATTGTGAAAATTCTCGTTCAGGCCGGTGAACTCCAGTTCGTTCCAGCCAACACCGATGCCAAGCCGCAGCCGTCCGTTGGACAATTCATCGAGGCTGGCGGCCTGTTTGGCCACCAGCGTGGCCTGGCGCTGCGCCAGGATCAGCACGCCGGGCGCGAAGCCGATCTTGTCCGTGCAGCCCGCGATGAAGCTGAACAGTACGAACGGATCGTGATACGCGGTCACGGAAGTGCCGACGCGCTTCTTGTCCTTGTGCCCTTCCGGATTGCCGCCCAGTACATGGTCCGGCGCCTGGATGTAATCGAACCCGAGCCCTTCCAGCGTCTGCGCGTAATCGCGGATGACCGCGGGTCCGGTGCCGATGTCGCCCACCGGCAATGATGCGCCGATTTGCATGGTTTTTTCCTTTTGGTGCGGGCGGCGTGCCGGTGTATCCACGGCACGCCGGTCTGTTCACAGAATATCGGCGATGGCGTCGCGATACCGTTTCGCCGCCGCCAGATGGTCGCCAAGAGATTTACCCGCGATGCGATGATGGTGACGGCGGTGGAACGTTGTCGTCAGGCATATGTGCGACACGCCCGCGGCTTTCCAGAACTGGGCTTCCTTGCGCCAGTCTGCTTCCGCCCCCGCGCCGCACGAGGTCCAGACCTCGATCCCCACGGATTTCGGATCGCGTCCCTCGGCCTCGGTCAGACGGTGCAACTCACCAAAAATGTTCAGCGCGGTCTGATCGGGCGGATAGGCGTTGGGCATCCAGCCATCGCCCCATTTGGCGATGCGCGGCAGGGTTTTCTCGTGATGCCCGCCATACCACACCGGCACCCGGCCGGAGGCGGGACGCGGATTGATCCCCGCGTCGTCGATCGTGTGGTATTTGCCCTTGAAGGTGACGTGATCCTGTTTCCACAGCGCCTGCATCACCTGGACCTGTTCCTCGGACCGGCGGCCGCGATTGTGGAAGTTCTCGTTCAGGCCGACGAACTCCACCTCGTTCCAGCCAACGCCGACGCCCAGACGGAAGCGGCCCTTGCACAGCACGTCCAGACACGCGGCTTGTTTCGCGACCAGCGCGGTCTGGCGTTGCGCCACGATCAACACGCCCGTGGAAAAGCCGAGTTTCGGCGCCACCCCGGACAAATACCCGAGCAGAACGAACGGATCATGGAACAGATCCTCCGACGTGTTGCGGCCCGCTTCCCAGCCGGGACGCGAGGCGGTGTTGGCGCCCAGTACGTGATCGGGCGCCTCCAGAAAGTCGTAGCCCACGGCTTCCAGGCCTTGCGCGTAGTCACGCACCACGTCCGGACCGCCGCCAATGTCGCCAAACGGCACCAGAGCACCAATCTGCATGGTCAAAACTCCTTATTTCTCGTCCGCGTCCATGACGGCCTTGATTTTCGCCGGGTCCACGGCGATGGGCGGGATGCCCGCGCGTTCCTGCTGCAACAGAGCGCCGACGCGGGAATCGCGGGCACCCCAGCCGCGGTTCATCGCCTCGGTCAGTTCCTGGTGCGCGAGGTTGGTCAGCCGCATCGGCACGCTGACCTCACGCCCCAACTGGCACGCGAGAGACACGTCCTTGTGCAACAGCTTCAGCGCGAAATCCGGCGGATCGTACACGCCGGTGAGGAATTGCTTCTGCAACCGGTCGAACAATCGCACCCGGCCCGCGGCGCCCTGGCGGATCGCCTCGAACAATTGCAGCGGCTCCACCCCCGCCTTCACGCCCATGGTGAACACTTCTCCCAGCACCACGTTGACGGCGGCGGAGGCGGAGTTATGCACCAGCTTGGCGATCGTTCCGGCGCCGATCGGACCAATATACCGCGCCTGATCACCCATCGCATCGAGTTGCGCTTTGTATTTGTCGAAGATCGCCTTGTCGCCGCCCACCCAAAGTGCCAGCTTGCCGCTGTTGGCGCCTGATGGTCCGCCGCTGACCGGCGCGTCGAGGAAATGAATCCCCTTCTCCGCGAACTGAGCATGTAACGACCGCACCACATCGACCGCGTTGGTGGACAGATCGAACCACGCCGCGCCGGGTTTCAGCCCCTCCATCAAGCCGTTCTCTCCGGTGCCGACCTTGATCACATCGGCGGGCGTGGGCAGCGAGGTGAACACGACATCGCAGACGGCGCCGACATCTTTCGGCGTTTCCGCCCAGGTGGCGCCCGCCGCCAGATGGCGTGACGCGGCCTGGCGTGTCAGGTCGTTGACGACCAGTTCATTGCCGCCCTTTTGCATGTTGGACGCCATCCCGGCCCCCATCGTGCCGACGCCGATGAATCCGACTTTCATTGTTTATTTCCCTCCTTGATGGATGGCTGGTCAGACCAGCCAGTGTTCCTCGACCGCGAAGCGCGCCGATGGCGTGTCGCCCAGGGCCTCGGCGGCGCATTCCAGAGCGACCAGGCTGTCGTGCCAGGTCTGGGTGATGGCGCCCGCCGTCACCGCCAGATGCGGAATGACGCTGTTCAGCGCGGCGCCCTGTTCCCGCACCCGGTACAGCACGTCCCTGGGCGCGGGCGCCACGTTTTCGGGCCAGATCTCGATCAGACTGAACCGGCCGTGATTGGCACGAAGATCGCCCGCGACCTCGGCGATGACGCGCGACACGGCACCCACGAACAACCGCGAATCGACATTGCACGCGGCCATTTCCGGGGAATGATGCGCGCGTATCCGGTCCGTATCGTTATCGAAATACAGGATCGGAAACCCATCGATCCGCATCGACAACCCCGCCTCGTTCGCCGCGACCGAGTCGATGACGTGACATTGCACATAGCGCCGCAACCCCGGAAACGCACAGACCAGCGGCCCATGCACGTCGAGCCAATGGCGGCGGAAGCGCGTCAGGGTCAGAGAGTCCTGACGCCGCATCAGGCTGATCGCCGCGATCATCGCTCAGACCACCGGCGTGACAGGGGCGCCACCTTTTTCCCACACGTTGAAAGTCGCGTCCCAGACCGCGATACGCCGGTCACGCAAAGTCCAGATTTCCGTGCCACGGCCCACCATGAGTTTGCCGGTCCGCGCATCCTTCCAGGAGGCATCCCAGGTGTTGGCGAGCCGGTTGCCCATCAGAACCTGTAACGTCTTTGTCAGTGTGTATCCCTGGGTTCGCGCGAAACGCGCGGTCAGGAACCGCATGATCTCCGCCCGCCCGCGCATTTCCGGGAAATCGGCGAAACGAGCCACCGCGTCCTCGGTGAAACCGGTCTCGATCATTGTCAGATCGGCGGCGGCGAAAGCATCCTCCACCGCCTGGACCAGGTGGCGGGCCTCGGGCCAGGTCAGGGCGAAATCGTCAGTATTCACTTGGTTCCTTTCAGACTCAACCATTCTCTGGACGGACAATCAGAATCGTGCCGTCCACCTTCTGCACTTTCAGGCGTGTGCCTGGATCGGGCGGTTCGATTCCGGCCGGCACGCGGGCAGCCCAGTCGCTGTCGCCGACGCGTACTCTGCCATCGCGGCCCTGGAATACCAATGCCGTCGCCACCCGTCCGACGAGGCCGTCGCGTTCGTTGTGCATCACTGTCTGTTTCTCGCGCGGTCCGCGGATGCGCAGGCCGATGGCCAGTGCGATCACCGTCAGAATCCCGAACGCGATCACCTGCGCCGCGAAGCCGAACGCGAACGCCAGCGTCAGGAATCCCACCCCGCAGGCCGCCAGGCCCAGCCACATCATGAAGACACCGGGGAGGAGGATTTCGAGGATGAGCAAAACCAGTCCGGCGGCGACCCAGATGATCCAGTCGTTCACGGGCGTCTCTCCGGTATGGGCATGTCCGTTTCCTTGAACAATTGCATTGCCTGCACGATGCCGCCGGCCAGACCCGCTGATTCCATCGGCACCACCACCAGCCGCGAATTGGGCGCCGCGGCCAGGGCCTGAAACGCGCGCACGTAACGATCGGCGATGAAATATTGCAGTCCGGCACTGCCAAATTTCGCCGCTGCCTCCGAAACCATTTGCGTCGCCGTCGCCTCCGCCTGGGCCAGCGCGACGCGCGCCTCGGCGTCGCGGATGGCGGCGAGCTGACGGCCCTCCGCGCGCAGGATCAGAGATTGTTTCTCGCCCTCGGCCTTCTTGATCTCGGCCTCGCGTTCGCCATCAGCGCGGGCGACGACGGCGCGGCGCTCGCGCTCGGCGGTCATTTGCAGGTTCATGGCGCGGATCAGGTTTTCCGGCGGTTCGATCTTGCGGATTTCAACGCGCGTGACCTTGACGCCCCAGGGTTCCGTCACCCCGTCGAGGATCGTCAGCAGCGAGGAATTGATCCGCTCTCGTGACGACAACGTGGCGTCGAGTTCCAGTTCGCCGACCACGGAACGGATGTTGGTCATCGCCAGCGTGGTCAGCGCGACGGTGAGGAACGTCACCTGA
>JAYVCG010000417.1:0-2818 GCA_043750075.1 Acetobacteraceae bacterium
CATGGACGATTTCCTGATCAAGCCCGCCAACCAGGACGCCATCGCGCGGGCGTTGCAACGCTGGGTGCCGCCGTCGCGCCGGGTGCTCGCCGAGGCTGACGCCGACGCCTGACGGGGCGGGCGGCCCGCGTCCAGGAAGCGGCCGCGGGGACAACGGCGAGAAAAGCTGACCATCCGCATCGGAAGCAACACCGGAGCCACCCCATGTCCGCTGCTGCCGCGCCCGCCGTCCAGGCCTTCGACGCCATGGCATCCGCCCCCAGACGGGCCGCGCTCTCCGAGCGTTCGCTCGTGCTCGCGGCCTGCCTGATGGCGACCTTCATGGCGGCGATCGAGGGCACCATCGTCGCCACCGCCATGCCCTCCATCGTCGGCGAACTGGGCGGGTTCGACCTGTTCAGTTGGGTCTTCACCATCTTCCTGCTGACCCAGGCGGTCAGCATTCCCCTCTATGGCCGTCTCGCTGACATGTTCGGGCGCAAGACGGTGTTCTTCATCGGCGTCGGGCTGTTCCTGACCGGCTCCGTGCTGTGCGGCTTCGCCTGGAGCATGGTGTCGCTGATCGGCTTCCGCGCCCTCCAGGGTCTGGGCGCGGGGGCGGTGCAGCCGATCGCCGCGACCATTCTGGGCGACATCTACACCCCGGCCGAGCGCGCCGTCGTCCAGGGTCTCGTCTCCTGCGTGTTCGGCGTGTCCGCCGTCGCCGGGCCGTCGTTGGGCGCGTTCCTGATCGGGCAGGTGTCGTGGTCCTGGATCTTCTGGGTGAACATCCCCATCGGCGTGATTTCCCTGCTGATGGTCGGTGTCTTCCTGCGCGAGACCGCCACCCCCCGCCGCCGCTCCATCGACTGGCTGGGCGCGCTGCTGATGCTGCTCGCCACCAGCAGCCTGATCCTGGGCATGGTGCAAGGCGGAGGCTTCAGCACGGTGCTGCTCGCTTCGGTGCTGGTCACCAGCCTGTGCGCCACCCTGCTGCTGCTGATCCACGAAACCGTCACGCCCGAGCCCATGCTGCCGCTCGAACTCTGGCGCGACAACCGCGTCATCGTCACCGGCTCCCTGGGCAGTTGCGCCGCGGGGGCGCTGATGATGGGGATCTCGGCCTTCCTGCCCGCCTACGTGCAGGGCGCGATGGGGTTCAGCGCGATGACTGGCGGCCTGGTACTGGGCGCCATGTCGGTCAGTTGGGCGCTGGCCAGCCTTCTGGGCGCCAAACTCATGCCGCGGACCACCTACCGGCTGGTGGCGCTGCTGGGGGCGCTGGCGCTGGTCATTGGCACCGCGATCCTGATCGTGGCGCCACCCGGCGCCGGACCCGTCCTCACCGCGATCGGATCGTTCACCGTCGGCATCGGCATGGGATTTTGCATCAGCGTGTTCGTGGTTTCCATCCAGGCCTCGGTGGAGTGGCATCAGCGGGGAGCGGCCACCTCCTCCATCATGTTCCTGCGGTTCATGGGACAGGTGATCGGCGCCAGCGGCTGCGGCGCGGTGCTGAACCTGACGATCCTGCGCCTGGACCCCGGCGCGGGCCAGGCGATGGACACGCTGCTCGATCCGGTCAGCCGCGCCGCCCTGTCCGCGGCCGAGATCACGCATCTGACGGATATCATGGCGCTTGGCCTGCGTAACGCCTGGCTGCTGGCCGGAGTGTTCGCGCTGGCGGCATTCCTGTTCGCCTGGCTGATGCCGAAACGGCTCAGCCCCCGGACGCAAGGCCAGACTCAGACGGTGATGCTGGTGGAGGCGCGGGGCCAGACACAGGCGCGGACGCAGGCACGAACAAACGTGGGGGAACAAACGCGCGCGCCACCATGGGCACGGACGGCGCCGGGGACGGCGGAGCAGGAAGAATGCCCCGTGGCGGTCAAGGCACGGCTCGCGTCTTCGCCAGTGCGACAACCCGCCTGGGAAACAGGGATGATGAACGCGGCCGCTCCGCCCTCGCTGGCCGCGCCGTGCTTCCCATTGCCGTTTCCCCCGCCAAAACCGCCCGCGCCACGTCCGCGCCATGGCATCCCGCGTACGCCAGCCCGGTATGTCAGGGTGGCGCGACGCCCGCGTGACCGCGGCGGTTTGTTCCGGTGGCGCGGCCTGGCGTGAAGACCGGAACAGGCTGGTTTTCGATCCGGCCCGCCGGACTGGATCGATGATGCCCTGACACGGTTTCGATGGGTGTGGCTTGACCAAACAAGTCATCGTATCAATATAATGTTTGTTATATAGGAGGATGACATGCATGCGCTCAAGCTGACCAAGGTTGGATCGTCCCTCGGCTTCATCGTGCCAAAAGCGGTTCAGGAGCACATGAAGGTCAAACAGGGCGATACGATCTATCTGACGGAAGGACCTGACAGCAGTTTTAGCCTGACTCCGTACTCGCCGGATTTCGAGCGTAAGATGAAGCTCGCCATGCGCATCATGGATGAGGATCGGGAGATGCTACGTTTGCTCGCGAAATGAGCCAGGCATGGAGGTGGATCGACATCCTTGAGGTAAGGGCGATCCATGACATCCAGATCGCGCGGCATGGCGGGCTGGATGGTGTCCGGGACCAGGGCATGATTGAATCGGCCCTGGCGCGCCCGCGAAATCTCGCGGCTTACGGTACGCCGGATGCCGCTGATCTTGCCGCCGCTCATGCTTTTGGCATCGCGCGCGACCATGGTTTTCTCGACGGAAACAAACGCACCGCCTGGGTCGCGGCGCGTGTTTTTCTCGCGGATAATGGTTTCGATTTATCTTTCAATCAGATCGAGGGATATCAGTTGATGATATCCGTGGCGGATGGAACAAAGGATGAGCCATCGGCCGCGGC
>JAYVCG010000418.1:0-4462 GCA_043750075.1 Acetobacteraceae bacterium
GGCGGCGGCAAAGGCGGTGATTTGCTTCTCGAAGATCCAGGCGGGCATGGTCCATCCTGGCACGAACACGATGGTACGCGCGGCGTTCCTGGGTCCGTCGAGGAGGTAATGCAGGCGCACCTGATCCGTGGTCAGGAAGGCGCGGCTTTCCATGGCACTGGCGGGGCGGGTGCCGAGGGATGCCAGCGCGAGCAGCAGGGCGGCGATTCTGAGGGCGGGGTGCATGCCCTCACGTGGCCTGTCCGGTTTGCCGCGTCAATCAGAGATGACGCGAAGCCTGTTGTTTCAGCGCAAGCCAGCGCGCCTTCCGGGCCGCTCGTGCCCATCGCCAGTTCCGCTTCATCACTGAGGACTCGGAGAAACGGAGGACGCGGAGGGTGGGCCGCTTCCCGCGGCGCTTGTGTGCTTTCCGCGCTCTCCGTCCCTCCGCGGCATCGGTGGCGAAGCGGGCGGTGATGCCGGGAAAGCGTTGGAGCGTGCCAGGATGTACGGGGGGAGACCGGAGGGAGAGATGAGGCCAGAAGTTCAGTCTTGCTCCGGCGCGGAGAAATCGAGCCCCTCGTAGAATTCCGCCAGGGGCACCGCGATGCCGAGTTCGGGCATTGGCAGGATCGCCCCCTCGCCCTTGTGGAGGGTGCCGACCCAGCGTTCCCCCTCGCGCGCGAAGACGGTGGCGGCGGGCACGTCCTGTTCCAGCATCACATAGCGTTGAACAGAGGGGGTGAGGCGGTATTCCTCGTTCTTGTCCACGCGGTCCCGCCGGTTGCTGCTTTCGGAGAGGATCTCGAAGATCACCACCGGGTCGGTGACGATCGTGTCGGCCCCGGCGCCGAGGGTGCAAACCACGAAGGCGTCCGGATAGCGGATGTGGCCCATGACCTCGATCTTGAGATCGCTGCCGTGGGGTTGGCACGGCCCACCACGGAGGCGCGTCTTCAAAGCCAGCAGGACGTTCGTCTGGATGACCGAATGCGCGCGGGTCACGCCCACCATGGCGACGGGCCCGAAACCGTCGAATTCGTATTTGGTGTCCTGGCGTTCCTCCCACGCCAGGAAGTCCGCGAGGCTCATGGAGGGCTGCCTCAGGACGGCGCTCATGCTGTCTCTCCTTGGTCCAAGGGCTGCCCGATCCCCTATCCGATCAGCCCGGCGACCCAGCGGAACAGTCCAATATGCGTCAGGTCGTTCCAGGTGGCGAAGATGAACAATCCCGCCAGCAACGCGATTCCCGCCCGGAACCCATATTCCTGCGCGCGTCTGGGCAGGGGCCGGCCGAACGCGGCCTCGAACAGATAGAACAGCAGATGCCCGCCATCGAGGATCGGGATCGGGAACAGGTTTATCAGTCCCAGATTGACCGACAGGATCGCGATGAAAGACACGAGGTTCGACATCCCCAGTTCCGCCACCTGCCCCGACAACTGGGCTATCCGCAGCGGCCCGCCGAGTTCCTCGGTGCCGCGCTGGCCGGATATCATCTGGCCGAGACCGCGGACGGTTTCCACGGTGATGGTCCAGGTCTGCTCCACCCCGCCCACCAGCGCCTCGGGGATGCTCAACGGCTGATAATCCACCGAACCGCCGCGTATGCCCAGCATGCCGACCTTGCGGCCTTTCACCTCGCGCGCGTCGGTGAGAACGGTGATGTCCTTGCGGACGCCATCGCGCGACACGGTGACGGTCAGGGTTTCCTCTGGGCGGGCGGTGATGATGCGCTGGATGTCCTCGAACGAGCGGATGGGCTGGCCGGCGATGCTCTCGATGCGGTCCTTGGTCAGCAGGCCGGCGCGGGCGGCGGCGCCTTCGGGCAGCACCTCGCCCACGACCGGGGAGGTGACGGGACGGCCGACAACCGCGAACAAGGCGGCGAACAGCACCATCGCCAGGATGAAATTGGCGACCGGCCCGGCGGCGACGATGATGGCGCGGGACAGCACGGATTTTTCATGGAAGGTCTGGCCGGGCTTCCAGCTCGCGCGGACCTCGTCCGAGACTTCCTCCGGGCGTTCCTGGCCGTGCATTTTCACGTAGCCGCCCAGGGGAAGCCAGGAAATGCGCCATTGGGTGCCGTGGCGGTCGTACCAGGTGGCGATGCTCTTGCCGAAACCGACCGAGAACACTTCCACGTAGACACCGCGCCAGCGGGCGGCGAGGTAATGGCCGAGTTCGTGGAAGAAGACGAGTACGCCCAGTACCACGACGAAAGCGGCAACGGTGCGCAAGAGGTCGGGAAAAACATGCGGCACGGGTAAGTCTTCTTTCAGTTCATGCGATTGGGCCGGATGAGAGGGCGCCGGATGGGAGGGCCCCGGATGGAACGATTGATGCCGGGATGGCTGGTGAGAGGGAAGCGGTGAGGGTCAAGGCGCTCTGGATCAGGCGGCGGTCAGGCGGCTTTGGCGGCCGTGAAAGTCCGGGCGGACCGGCGGGCTGCTTCATCCAGGGCGATGACCTGCTCCAGTGTCGCCGCGTCGGGGGTTCCCAGCGCGTCGAGGACTCTGGCGACCGTGTCGGCGATGTCGAGAAAGCCGATTTTGCGTTGCAGAAAACTCTCAACCGCGACTTCGTTCGCCGCGTTGAGGATGGCGGGTGTTCCGCCCCCGGCGCGCAGCGCGTCGCGGGCCAAACGCAAGGCGGGGAAGCGGATCAGATCGGGCGCCTCGAACTCCAGTCGGCTGACGGCGGCGAGATCGAGACGCGGCGAGGCGGTCGCCATCCGCTCCGGCCAGGCGAGGGTGTGGGCAATCGGGATACGCATGTCGGGGGAGCCAAGCTGCGCCATCACCGAGCCATCATGATAACAGACCATGCCGTGGATGATGGATTGCGGGTGGACCAGGACATCGATCTGCGTTTCATCGAGACTGAAAAGGCGTGCCGCCTCGATCAGTTCAAGCCCCTTGTTCATCATCGTCGCCGAATCGATGCTGATCTTGGCCCCCATGGACCAGACCGGATGGCGCAGCGCGGTTTCCACCGTGGCGCGGGCCATGTCCTCCAGGGAGGCGGTGCGGAACGGGCCGCCTGAGGCGGTGAGGATGATCCGCTCGATCGCGCCGTGATTGCCGTCGGCCATCGACTGGAAGATCGCGTTGTGTTCGGAGTCCACGGGCAGCAGGGTGGCGCCCGCCCCGGCGACGGCGCGCAGCATCACGGCGCCAGCGCAGACCAGGGCTTCCTTGTTGGCCAGGGCGACCACCTTGCCGCGTTCGATCGCCGCGAGGGTGGAGGCTAGACCGGCGGCGCCGGTGATCGCGGCCATGGTCCAGTCGGCATCGCGCCGCGCCGCCTCGATCACCGCGTCCGGTCCGGCATCGCAGGTGATCGCCGTGCCCCGCAGGGCGTCGCGCAGGGCCGGAAGCGCTTCCGGGTCAGCGACGACGGCATGGCCGGCGCGCAGGGCGATGGCCTGACTGGCCAGCAGTTTCGCGTTGCGCCCGGCCACCAGGGCACGGACGGTGAACCGGTCCGGATCACCCAGCAGCAGGTCGATCGTCTGGGTTCCCACGCTGCCGGTGGACCCGAGCACGGTCACGGACCGGCGGGCCCCATCCCTTGAACGGTCTGGCCGGGGACGGTTTGGCATGAGGTGGTCTGATGCCGGGTTCATCGCCACAAAACTACTCCTCGTCCGACGGAAAATGCCAGCAGCGCGGCGGCCGGCGCCACTGTCAGCAGGGCGTCCAGCCGGTCCAGAAGTCCACCATGTCCGGGGATGACATGGCCTGAATCCTTCACACCGAAATGACGTTTCAGGGCACTTTCGAACAAATCCCCCGCCTGCGAGACAAGGCTCAGTAACAACGCCAGCCCGGTCACGTGTGATGGCGAGAATTCTGAAGAAAAACAAGCAGCCACCGCGAGGGCTGCCAGCACCGCGCTGATCAGCCCGCCCATGGCGCCCGACCAGGTCTTCCCAGGGGAGAGGGAGGGCGCCAGTTTCGGCCCGCCCAGAAGACGTCCGGTCATGTAGGCGCCGATGTCACTGGCCCAGATCACCGACAGCACGAACAAGGCGTTGGGCCAGCCCGCCACGGGATCAGCCCGCAACCAGACCAGTGCGATGGCGGCCAGACCGATATACGGCACGCCCAGAGCCAGGGTGAACCGCGAGGAGACCGCGATCACCGCGCCACCCACGGCAAGCGACACCAATCCCGCCCAGGGCACACCGGCCGCGGCGCAGAGCACGGCGAGCGCGCCGGTCACCGGCAACACGATCCCCGGCCAGGCCGTGGCGGAATAACCGCACAGCGCCGCCCATTCCACGCCAAGCCCGATCCAGCCGATGACGGCCAGCGCGGCGAACCACCACCCGCCCGCCCACAGGCACAGCACGGCCACGGGCAGCAGGACCAGGGCTGACAGGACGCGAAGGGTCAGATCGCTCCAGCGGGACGCGGGGTCAGCCAGGACGGGCCCCGAAACGCCGCTCACGGCTGGCGTAATCCGCGAGGCCGGC
>JAYVCG010000419.1:0-5268 GCA_043750075.1 Acetobacteraceae bacterium
GGACTGGACCCTGACCATCGTGGATGACGGGTCCACCGATGGCACGGCCGCCATCGCCGCGGATTTCAACGATCCCCGCACACGGCTGATCCGCCAGCCTAACGCCGGTGTCTCCGCCGCGCGCAACCGGGGAATGACGGAAACCGGGGCCGGGGCGCTGCTGTTTCTCGACGCCGATGACTGGCTGAGCCCGCGTGCCCTGGCCACGCTGGCGGCGGCGCTGGAGGCCGAACCCGCCGCGGTCGCCGCCGTTGGAGCCTATACCAGGGTGCCCGGTCCCAGCCGCGTGCGGCATCCCGCCTCGGGCGCTCTGCTGCGGCGTCTGCTGGTGCGCAATCTGTTCGCCAATGGCGGTCATCTGCTGATCCGGCACGCCGCCATCGCCGCCACCGGCCCGTTTCACACCAGTCTGCGCTATGGCGAGGACTGGGAATACTGGGTCCGCCTCGCGCGTCTGGGTCCGTTCGCCGCCGCCCGCTCCCGCGAGCCGTTACTGTTCGTGCGGGAAAGACGGGAAAGTGCTTGTTTCAGCATGGCGGCGCGGCCGGATTCCTTCGCACCCTGCATGAACGCGATCTTCCGCTCGCACGGGCTGGAGGCGCATGTGGGTCTGGGGATGCTCGCTCATTTCCGGCATCTGGCGGAGGCGGAAAACGACTGGATCATTGGCCGCGAACTGATCCGGCACGGGCGGCGGGCGGAGGGGCGGCGTTTCCTGCGCCGTTCGGTGCGCGCCGCGCCAGGTCTTAAACGTCTGGCGATGCTGGCCGCCGCGCTGCTGCCATTGCCGCGGATCGGGCCATTCCGGCCTTATTCCGCACCAGAAGCCGTCTGAACCGGCGCGGGTTTCGCGGATATTTCTCTGGTTACGAGACTGTTTTCCTTCGCGGCGTTTCCGTGCCGCGAAGCGAACGGGCGTTCGATACGAAAACATTTGCCAGGTAAGTGTATTTGTCCCATTTTATGAGGTGGAGCACTGGTCCCCGTTCATGCTTTCTTCACGGACTTCATGCCGGGTTCACATAACCTTGAGGAATCTGATGAGAATCTTTCATACCTCCCGCCTCGTCCGGACCTCCACCGCGCATGTCGCGGCGGCGGCGTTCTGTGTTTCCCTGGCGGGGTGCCAGGTGCCCGGCCCAGGTTCGTCCCTGTCCGTGGATGCGAGCGATCCGTGCCAGAGTGAACGGTCGGCGTTCTCCAGTTCCAAGACCTATTTCCAGGACAAGATCGTCACCGGCGCCGCCGTTGGCGCCCTCGGCGGCGCCGCCCTGGGCGCTTTGGGCGCGGCGATCAGCAGTGGCGGGAACGCCCGGTCGATCCTCGCGGGCGCCGCGATCGGCGGCGTGGTTGGCGGTGTCGCCGGGGCGGGCTCAGCTTATTACAACACGCTGGCCGAACGCGCGCGCGACCAGGACGAACTGGCGAACTACATGAACCAGGATCTCGCGCGCGAAACGCAGGAGATCGACCGCAGCGTGGCGACCTTCGCGCGGTTGCGGACCTGCCGTTTCGATCAGGCGCGGTTCGTGAAGAATCAGGTGCGCGGCAAGGTGGTGGACCGGCAGACCGGCCTCGCGCGGATCGCCTTCCATCGTGACAAGTTCAACGAGGAAATCGGCATCGCGCGCCAGTTCGGTGTCAGCATGGCCAATCGCAACCGCCAGTTCCAGGATGCCGCCGTCGCGTTGCGTCAGCCCCCCGCCGCCGCGCAACGGCCGGGCGGATCACGGCCGGTGGCGGTGACACGAGCCTCGCCGCAAAGGGTCGCGGCGGTCAATCGCGTTGCCTCGGTGTCCGTGCCTGAGAAGCGCGCCAGTTTCGACCGGAGCGTCGCCGCCGCGGAACGCAGCAGCAAACCCGCCTTCGACATCGACAGCAACGCCAGCCTGAGCTGGCTGCCCTTCTCCTGGTTCCATGCGTAAACTTCTTACTCTGCTGCTGGCCGTGGCGCTGTGGGCGCCGCGGCCCTCGCTGGCGGCGGACGCCGTCCCGTTCCTGGTGGTCGAAACTGGCGTGCATGAGGCGCCGGTCAATGCCATGGCCGCGCTGGCGGATGGCGGCATCATCACGGTCTCCAACGACAAGACCGCCCGTATATGGCGCTCCGGCGGCGTGGAGGCGGCGGGCGTCATCCGTCCGCCCATCGGGCCGGGCGACGATGGCGCGCTGTACGCGGTCGCGGCCTCGGCCAAAACGATCGCTGTCGCGGGCCGGATCAAGGCAGCGCAAGGCGGGTTCGCGGTCGCGTTCTATTCGGCGGACGCGGCGCAGGATTTCCGTCCGCTGGCGATTTTGCCTGGTTTGCCGAGCGCGGTGCTGGCGTTGCGGATGTCGCCCGCCGGGGACCGGCTGGCGGTGGGGCTCGAAGCGGGCGGGCTGCGCGTTTACGATTTGAAGACGCTGCAACTGGCGATGGAGGATCTGGATCTTCCCGGCAAGATCACGGCGCTGGATTTCGATGCCACCGGGCGGCTGGCGGTCGCGGGCGATGACAATGTGATCCGGCTGTACGATGGCGCCCTGCGCCGCCTGCCGCCGATGACGCTGCGGGCGGGCGCGCGGGCGTATGGGCTGGCGTTCTCGCCCGATGGGACAAAGCTGGTGGCGGGTGATCGCGACCGTCCGTCGGTGTACCTGTTCGACATGCGGACGATGCGGCTGGAGCGGACGCTGGAGGGCGCCGCCGGCATGCAAGGCGGCTTCACCGTGGTCGCGTTCTCGCCGGATGGCGGCACGGTGTTCGGCGGCGGCACCTATAACGACAAATCCTATGCCATGAACATCAGGCGCTGGCCGCTGTCGGGTGGCGCGGCGGTGGATGTTCCGGCCGCGAAGGACCTCGTGACCGGCCTGCTGCCCGAGGGACGCCGTCTGCTGTTCGCCACGGCCGAGCCCGTACTGGGTGTGATGGATGAAGCGAACCGGGTTCAGGCCGTGCGGACGCCGCGGCACATCGACTTCCATGACCGGAAAGGCACCGCCGTCCGGCTGTCCCGCTCCGGTGACAGGATCGAAATCACCCGCGCCGGCGGGCGCGCGCTGATCTTCGATGTCGGCACGCGGGAATTCCTCCGCGATGGTGGCATGGGACAGGCTTTCGCGCCGCCCGTCACCAGCGGTCACGGCATCGCGATCACCGACTGGCGCGACAGCCGCGCGCCGAAAATCAGCGGACAGGCCGTGCGGCTGGAGCCGGGAGAAACCGCCCGCTCCGCCGCCGTGTCGCCGGAGGGCGCGGTACTGGGCACGGATTTCTACGTCCGGTTCTTCGGCAGAAATGGCACTGGCTGGAAAGTCCCCGCCAGCGCGCCCGTTTGGGCAGTCCATGCCAGCACCGATGGGCGGCTGGTAGTCGCTTGTTTTGGCGATGGCACCATTCATTGGTACAACGCCGCCACCGGACGGGAACTGGCCGCCGTGTTCATCGACCCGGCCACGGAGCAGTTCGTGCAATGGACTCCGGCGGGATATTTCGATCACGACCATCCGGTGAACGCGCGATCCGATGGGCGTTCCCTGATCGGCTACCGGATCAATCAGGCGGCGGGCCGGGCCAGCGATTTCATCTCGATCGACCAGTTGTACAGCACCTGGTTCCGGCCTGACCTGGTCGGGCTGTCGTTCCGTGACGATGACACTGCCCGTCTGCGGGTGAAAAACCAGGAAGTCCAGGCGGGAACGGTGGGGGAGGTTTTCCGGCGCGGGTTGCCTCCGAAGGTGACGCTGCTGGAAGCCTGCGTGGTCGATTCCATGACGGTGTCAGTCTGTAACGCCACGCGGTCGATCGACATACGGACCCGCGGCATCGGCGCCGCCACCGCCGCGCCGGTTTTCACCGCCCCCGTGCTGCTCGCCCGCTATACCGTCGAGGAACAAGGCGCCGATCCTGGGCAGGTCTTGCTGCGTCTCAATGAGGCGGTGCTGGATGTCAAAAAGACCCTTCAGGTCGAATCCACGGATGGACGCAAACGGGTTGAGCGGGTGATGCTGCCGCTCGCGCATGGGCAGAACGTCGTGCGCCTGTCGCCCGCCACCGCGACCGGCGCGATCGAATCCGGGCGCGATGTCAACCTGGAAATCAGGCTCGTGCGCGCGGCGTTACCACGGGAGCCAGGGGCCAGCCAGAATGCCGCCAGTCCAACGGATCGCAATCCCACATCCTCACAGCCCGCGGCGCCGGAGACAACGGCGCGGCTGTTCGCGCTGACGATCGGTGTCGGGAAAGTCCCCGCCCCGCTGGAAACGCTGGACAACGCCGCCAACGATGCCGTGGGACTGGCGGCGTTGCTGCGGCAGGATCAGGGACGCTTGTTCGCCTCGGTCGAGGTGACGGATCTGACCGATGAAAAAGCCTCCAAGGCGAGCATTATCGCCGCGTTGCGCGGCATCGCCGCCAAGGCCACGCCTGATGATGTCGTCGTCATTTTCTTCGCGGGCCATGGCAAAACGGTGAACGGGAAGTATTATTTCGTTCCCTATGACATGGGGCGCGGCGATCCGTCGTTGCTCGCGAAGCTGGCGGCGGCGAAAGGCCCGGCGTTGGAGCAAGCAGTCGATGCCCTGTTCCAGGCGGAAGGATTGGGCCAGGATCAGCTGCTGCCGCTGATCCAGGCGATCCAGGCCACCCGGATCGCGTTTATCCTGGATACCTGCGAGTCCGCCACCGTCGCCGATGCCAACATGGTGCTGCGCCACGACCTCAACACCACGATCGCTCATAAGATCGGTCAGGCCTCGGGCCGGTTCGTGCTGTCGGGCTCGTTCACGGAAGCCCTCGATTCCGGCGGCGATCCCGGCCATGGGCTGTTCACGTCCTTCCTGCTGCGCGCCCTGAAAGGCGAGGCGGGTACCGATGAGGCCGGGCGCATCGACATCTCGCAACTGGCGAAATTCACCAAGGAAAAGGTCATGGCCAAAAGCCGTGAGATCAACCCGCGCCTGGAACAAAGACCGGCCTGGTTCTTCGCGGGCAGCGATTTCTTCGCCGTGCGGAAATTACTGACCGCCGTGAAGCGGTGACAGCGGCATCTCCCATGTCTCCGCCAGGCCCAGGCCGCGCACCATGATCTTCTGGCCGGGGATCTTCTGGCCGGGGATCTTCTGGCCGGGGATTTCCTGGCTGGGGATTTCCTGGCCGGGCAGGATCGCGGCATAGGATTCGTGGTGATGGCCATGCACGATCCACCGCGCGCCTCCCGCCACGGCGAGCTGGTCGATCACCGCGAAGCCATGCCGGTGGCAGGAAGGCGCCTCATGCGTCACCAG
>JAYVCG010000420.1:0-4135 GCA_043750075.1 Acetobacteraceae bacterium
TCAGCGGCGACCAGGCAACCACGGGCCAGTAACAAAACACCGTCAGCCCGCCGGTCGCGGCGCCCATTAGCCGCGCGGCGCGGCTCATGCGCGGCCCCATGGTGTCATATACCAGGGCAGCCACCAGGGCGCCGATCAGCAGCGTGCACAGCACCGATACCGCGCGGCCCGCCATCAGCATGTCGCCGTTCAGCATCGCGGCGGCGCGCGTCACCAGATGATACACCGGCGGGTAATGAAACACGAGAAACGGAAAGCGTGTGATGTCGCCATACATCGGCTCGCCGGGAATGAGCAGCGCCTGTTGCCAGACGATGCCCTCCCCATAATCCAGTGCGAACGGATACCGGATCGCCGCCAGCGCATAGGACACATACGCGGCGAAATGCGCCACGAGCGCCAGCAGCACCACGCCATGCGCCGCGAGCACGCAACGCGCGGCGGAAATCCTTGGCGAGAAATCAGCTTTCAGCATGGAATGGCCTGACACGCGCCTTCACCGCCTCGGTCTGGCGGTGACCAGCATTTGCTTGCCAAGCGGTTTGACCGGCGACGCCAGGTACGCCCGGATCAGCCACGGAGAAACCGGCAGCCGTGACTTGACCGTCAACGGCAGAAAGCGCGGCGCCACCGTCAGCACCTCATACCCGTTCGCCGTCAGGAAATCGGTCAGGCTGATGTGCGACCAGATCGAGACATGCGTATAATCATCAAAGTACTCCCGGTAAGCGTAACGGTAATTCGGTTGCAGGATGGTTAGCGTGCCGCGCGCTGATAATTTTCCGTGCAACACGCTCAGGGCACGGGCGAAATCGGTCTGGGACACATGCTCGAACAGATTGCTCGCGAAGGCGAAATCCACACCGCTCTCAGGTAAGAACCCCAGCTCCGTCACGCTCCCCACCACACCCTCCACCCCCTGGGCCAGATGCGCCGGGAAATCGGGCCAGGAATCGACGGCGATCCGCCGCCGCGCCACCACCTGATTGATGAAGCTGCCATAGCCGCAGCCCAGATCCAGCACGCAATCCCCTGGCTGGATCAGGCGGCTGAAATGGAACCGCCACAGCGCCTCCCACACCGCGTCGCGTCTTGGATCGGCGGCGAGCCTTGTGTCATGATAGCCCGTCTTCAACAAAACCCCCGCTTCCAGTTGAAGACAATGCCCAGAAGCATCCGGCATCCCACCTTCAATGCCCTTAGATTATCGGTGTTGCCGCCTTTGCTCACGCCCACCCGCTGGTGGAACGTGATCGGACATTCGACCACCAGAAACCCAGTCTCCAGCGCCTTGTCGAGGAAATAAGCGTTGAACTCCAGATTGATGCTGGCGTCGAGCAACGGCAGTAACCGTTGTAAAGCCTCCCGCCGGCACAATTTATAGGTCGTGCCGACATCGGTGATCGTGCTCTTGCCAAGGTGCTTGGCCTCCAGCAATTTTCCGACGAACAGATTGCCGTAATACATGAAAGTACTGAGTTGCGTCGCGTGCTGGCGCAACCGTTCCACCGTCCGCGTGCCGTTGACGATATCCGCGTGCGGCGCATAGGCCAGGAACTTGTCCAGGTCATCGGCGCGGAAGGTGCGATCACCCTCGCACAGCACGATCAGGTCGGTTGCGTCATGCGCCATCGCCTCCGTCAGGCAGCGATGCACGCACTGGCCATAGCCCTGCCGGCGTTCATTGAAGACGATCGCCCCCGCCGCCGCCGCGCGTTCCAGCGTCGCGTCCGAACTGTTGTTGCTGACCACGATCACGGTGCGCACCAGCGGATGGCGGAGAAAATCCTCGACCGCCGCCGTGATGCTGAGTTCGTCGTTGTAAGCGGTGAGGGCCACCGTGACCCGGCGTTCGGTGATCGGGTCCTGGCGCACTTCCATGCGCGAGCGTTTGGCGGGGAAGAACAGGAAGATGTCGATGCCCGCGAGCACGAAACCCAGTGTGATGGGCATGCCGCTGTACCAGACGATCCATTCGTTAACCGGCATCAGGACCGCGTTGAGGCCGGGTATCAGGCGCGGGAATACCATCAGGATGCCCGTCAGATACATCGCCATGCCAAAACAGACGCAGAGCACGCCATACAACAGCAAGGGCACGCGCCGGATGCCCGTCAGCGGCGGGGCGAGTGGTGTGCTCCGCGCCAGGGCGGGCGTGACGGCTGACATCTGATCCATGGCCCGCTCCGCGACATGACGGTGGCTGAAGGGCATGTGTCAGGGCAACGGCCATGAGAACGCACTTCTTCCAACGGCAGAATGCGGCGGGAAAGGTTTCCATTGGTTTGCGGAATCGCAGGTCATGGTTTGAAGGGAAGTATGCGGGGCGCCGCCCCGCGCCCCGCCAGGAGGCTTTGCCTCCTGGACCTCCACCAAAGGCTGGCCTTTGGAAACCATCCATTGGGGGCGCCAGGGTGTGCCCCGGTCTTAAACCGGCAGTCCCTGCTCGCGCGCCCAGGTGGCGATGGGTTCGCGGAGACCGGGAGGACCGCGGCGGATCGAGGCCAGAACCGGGCGGAACGCCGCCAGATCAACCTCCGCCAGCAAGGCTTTCACCGGCAGGATGCCGCTGGCGGGCATGGACAACGCGGTGACGCCGAGACCAACGAAGGCCAGTGCCTCCAACGGGCGGGACGCGGCCTCTCCACACAGCGACACCGGGACGCCCGCCGCGCTGGCCGCGGTCAGCAATTGTTCCAACAGGTCGAACACTGGCTGCGACAACACGTCATAGCGGTTGTACAAGGACGGCGTGCCCCGGTCGGCCGCGAACAGGAACTGCACCAGATCGTTCGAGCCCACGGAGATGAAATCCGCCTCACGCAACAAATCCGGCAATTGCCACATCAGCGCGGGCACTTCGAGCATGGTGCCGATCGACAACCGCGCGGGCGCCGGACGGATACGCTTCGCCTCGGCCAGCAACAGGGCTTTCGCGGCGCGGAACTCCGCCACGGTGGCGACCATCGGGAACATCACCGACAAGGGACGCCCGTTCGCCGCCATCAGCAACGCGCGCAACTGCCGCCGCATCAACGCGGGCCGGTCGAGGCCGATGCGGATCGAGCGCCAGCCCATGGCCGGGTTTTCCTCCTCGCTCACGGTGCCGGGCAACAGCTTGTCGGCCCCGAGATCAAGGGTGCGGAACAGCACCGGCCGGTCCCCCGCCGCGTCCAGCACGCGGGCGTAGATCGCCGCCTGCTCGGCCACATCCGCCACGGCGCCGCGGGCGAGCATGGCGATCTCCGTCCGGAACAGCCCGATCCCGTCCGCGCCAGTCCGGTCGAGCTGCGCCAGTTCCAGGTCCAGCCCGACATTCAGCATCAGGCTGATCCGCGCGCCATCCGCCGTTCTGGAGGGCTGATCGCGCAGCGCGGCGAAACCGGCGTGGCGGAGCGAGTGGATTTCCAGCGCGCGTTCGTATAGCTGGCGGACCTCGACCTCGGGCCGCAGCACCAGTTGCGCGCCATCGCCGTCCAGCACCGCCTGATCGCCCGGCTCGGCCGCGTCGAGCACGCCGCGTGTGCCCCCCACCGCCGGTATCCCCAGTGCCCGCGCCAAAATCGCCGCGTGGCCGGAGGGGCTGGCTTCCTCCACCGCGATGCCGGCGATGCCGTTGGCGTGCCAGTCCAGCAACTCCGCCGGGCCCAGACGGCGGGCGAGCAGGATGCCGCCGCGGGGTGTGGCTTCCCGCGGCGCGTCGCCCATCAGGGCGGTCAGCAGCCGGTTGGCGAGATCCTCCAGATCGGCCAGACGTTCCCGCAAATAAGCGTCGTTGATCCGCCTCATGCGATCGTTCAGTTCACCGGCGACACGGCCGACGGCGGCCTCGGCGGTCAGGCCGCCGCGGATCACATCGGCCACACGCCGCAGCCAGCCCTGATCGGCGGCGATCAGGCGATAGGCTTCCAGCACATCGCGGGAGGCCGAGGCACCCAGCGGCACCCCCGCCAGCAATTCATCCAGGCCGCGTTGCATGCGGTCAGCGGCTTCCCGCAGGCGTTCCAGTTCGTGGTCCGGATTCTCGGCCAGCAAGGTGATGCCGGTGCGCGGCGTGCCATGCAAGATGATGGGGCCGATCGCGATCCCGGTCATCAACGTCGTACCGGCGAAGACACGGGGGACGGTGCCGGAA
>JAYVCG010000421.1:0-2720 GCA_043750075.1 Acetobacteraceae bacterium
GGCAGCGCGGCGCAACGCGACCTGTTCCGGCAAATCCTGATCGATTCCGCGTTCCGGGCGGAGTGCCACGATGTCGTACGCGCGATGCTCGCCGAGGAAACCGCCTCCCACCCCGCGCCGCCGGAGCAGCGCGCGGGTTATGGCGCGGCGGCGCGCTGGCTGGTCCGGACCTCGGCCGTCACGCCTGGGTGAACTCCCCCGATTTCCCGCCCGCCTTATGCACCACCCGCAGCCCTTCGATCCGCATCCCGCGATCGACGGACTTGCACATGTCGTAAATGGTCAGGGCGGCGACGCTGGCGGCGGTCAGCGCCTCCATCTCCACCCCGGTCTGGCCGGTGGTGCGGACAGTGGCGGCGATCTCCACGGCATGTGCCGCCCGGTCCGGCGTCAGCTCGATCATCACGGCGGCGATCGGCAGCGGATGACACAGCGGGATCAGATCGGCGGTGCGCTTCGCCGCCATGATCCCCGCCAGCCGGGCCACGCCCAGTACATCGCCTTTTTTGGCGGTCCCGCCCTCGATCATCGCCAGCGTCGCCGCCTCCATCACCACGCGCCCCTGGGCCGTGGCGGTGCGGGCGGTGACGGGCTTGGCCGAGACATCGACCATCACCGCGTTGCCCGCGGTGTCGAAATGGGTGAAGCCGCTCATGCCCCGGCGGCCCGGAAATGGCTGTCGCCCAGAAGGGCGCGGGTGGCGGCGGCGACATCGCCCTGGCGCATCAGGCTTTCACCCACGAGGTAGCAATGCGGACCGACGGCGGACAGGCGGCGCAGATCCTCGGTGTTCCGGATGCCGCTCTCGGCGATCAGGAAACGGTCGGGCGGAACCAGGGGGGCCAGTTCCTCGGTGGTCGCGAGATCGGTGGTCAGCGTGCGCAAATCGCGGTTGTTGATGCCGATCAGCAAGGTTTCCAGACCCAGAGCCCGTTCGAGTTCGCGTTTGTCGTGGACTTCCACCAGCACATCCATGCCGAGATCGCGGGCCAGGGCTTCCAGTTCGCGCGCCGCGGCGTCGGTCAGGCAGGCCATGATGAGCAGGATGCAATCGGCGCCCATGGCGCGGCTTTCAAACACCTGCCACGGATCGAGGATGAAATCCTTGCGCAACACCGGCAAATCGACGGCGGCGCGAGCGGCGCGCAGATGGGCGGCGGAGCCCTGAAAGAACACCTCATCGGTCAGCACCGACAGGCAGGCGGCGCCGCCTTCCTTGTAGGCACGGGCCAGCGCGGCGGGATCGAAATCGGGCCGGATCAGCCCGCCGGAGGGCGAGGCTTTCTTGATCTCCGCGATCAGCCCGTATTTGCCCCGCACGGTGGCGTCCTTCAGCGCGGCGCCAAAACCGCGCGGCTCGTCAGCGCGGTGGGCGATGGTCTGCCGCAACGCCTCGACCGGCGTTTTGGCCTTGCGGGCGGCGATCTCCGCGCGCGTGTTGGCGCAGATGCGCACCAATACGTCGGGAATGGGTGTGGTGTCGTTGGGCATTGAGCCTCCCGAGGGATGATCAGGCCATCGCCGTTACGCGCCGCATCGTTTCCAGAACGTTAAGCGCGGCGCCCGAGGCGATGGCATGGGCGGCCTGGTCCACGCCGTCCCGAAGATCGGCGGCACGGCCGGCGACGATGAGAGCGGCGGCGGAATTCAGCAGAACAGTGTCTCGATAAGCGCCGGTGACGCCGCGCAACAGGCCGGACAGCGCGGCGGCGTTGAAGGCCGCGTCACCGCCCTTGATGGCGGCGATGGGCGCGCGGGTCAGGCCGGCCTGCTCGGGCGTCACGGAAAAGGTGTGAATCGTGCCGTCTTTCAAGGACGTGACCTGATTTTCCCCGGCGACGGTCAGTTCGTCGAGGCCGAGGCCATGCACCAGCCAGGCGGCGCGATGGCCAAGGGCCGCGAGGGTTTCCGCCATGGGGCGGGTCCAGGCGGGGGAAAAGACGCCGGTGAGCTGGCGCTTCACACGGGCCGGGTTCGACAGCGGACCCAGAAGATTGAACAAGGTGCGGGTGCCCAGTTCGACGCGCGGACCGGCGGCATGGCGCATGGAGGGATGGTGGCGGGGCGCGAACAGGAACACGGCGCCGGCCTCGCGCAGGACGGTTTCCAGACGCTCCAGCGGCACGTCGATGTTGACGCCAAGCGCGGTCAGCACGTCGGCGCCGCCGGTGCGCGACGACAGGGCGCGGTTGCCGTGCTTGGCCACGGGCACGCCGCATGCCGCCACCACGAAGGTCACGGCCGAGGACACGTTCAGCGTGCCCGCGCCATCGCCGCCGGTGCCGCATACGTCGATGGCGTCTTCAGGGGCCTCGATCGCGGTCATGCGCGCGCGCATGGCACGGACGGCGCCGGTGATCTCGGGCACGGTCTCGCCCCGCACGCGCATGGCCATCAGCAGGGCGCCGATCTGCGCGGGGGTGGCGTCGCCGGCCATGATGACGGTGAAGGCGGCCTCGGCCTCATCGGCCGACAGCGCCTCGCCACTGGCGAGACGGGCGAGCGCGGGTTTCAGATCCTGGGACACGATTCAGGCTGCATGGGCCGGAGCGTTCGCTCTGGGCTCGCCGCTTCCGGGTCTGTGGTTCCCGGTCTGGTTACTCCCGGAAGTATTGCTCCCTCGGGCGATGGCGAGGAAATTGGCCAGGATGCGGTGGCCGTGCTCGCTGGCGATGCTTTCGGGGTGGAACTGCACGCCATGGATCGGGAAATCGCGGTGG
>JAYVCG010000422.1:0-6910 GCA_043750075.1 Acetobacteraceae bacterium
TGGCATTGGCGAGTCGCACGCCGATCAGTTGCTGACCGGGGTGGAGGCGCTGGACCCGGAAGGCGGCGTCAAGCTCGGGTTCCGCGCGCATTACCCGCAATTGGAAACGAAACTGACCGTGCGCGGCAAGGACATGGAGGATGTGCATCGCAAGCTGGCGCCGATCACCGCCGAAGTGAAGAAGCGGCTCGGTAATTTCATCATGGCCGAGGACGATCAGACGCTGGAGGGCGTCGTGCTGGCGGCTCTGACCGCGAAACAGGCGACGTTGAGCGTGGTGGAAACCTTCACCGCCGGGCAGATCGCCGCCCGGTTCGCGCATTTGCCGCACGCCGAGCATGTTTTCCGCCGCGGTGTCGTGGTGCGGAGTTTGCCGGAGTTGCACAATGTCTTTGGGTTGAAGACCGTCGTGCTCGCCGGGGCGCTGACCGAGGACGCGGTCAGCGCCGTCGCCCGTGCCGCGCGGGAGCAGACCGGCGCCACCCACGCGCTGGCCGTGCTGATCGAACTCGACGAGGGCACCGACCGGATCGATTTCGGCGGCACGATCTGGATCGGCATCGCCACCGGGGCGGGCGTCGATGTGCGCCGCTCCCGCATTCTGGGCGGGCGCGACTGGGTGCGTCTGGGCGCGGTCGAACTGGGGCTGGACTGTCTGCGGCGCCAGTTGCAGGGACTGCCGGTGAACGAGAGGATTGATTTCGAGAAGACCTGAGAAGGCGCGCGCGCCATTGCGGAACCCGCCCTTTGTGAAAAACGGCCGCGTGAGACTGGCCCTCACGCGGCGTGGTTTCTCCACCAGGACGCTGTGATCATTGCCGTCCCGGAGGAAGCCCGGTTCTCCCCCGCTCCCAGCCATGCGCCACGGTCATGAGCATCGCGACAGGTTCCATGCCATCCTCCCCGCGACAACGTCCTGAACGGCCCCCATGACCGCCCGCGAAATCGACTCCCCCTACGCCTGGTTCCGCCTCGCCCTCTCCATCCTCCTCTCCGCCCTGGGTAGTGTCGGCATGTGGTCCGTCGTCGTCGCCCTGCCCGCGATCCAGGCGGAGTTCGGCGCGGCGCGCGGCAGCGCCTCCCTCCCCTTCACCCTCACCACGATCGGCTTCGGCCTGGGGGGCGTGCTGATGGGCAAGGTGCTGGACCGGGTGGGCATCGTTACTCCGGTGCTGTTCGGCGCGGTGGCGCTTGGCATGGGCTACATGCTGGTGTCGCTGGCGGGCGATCTGGTGCAACTGGCGGTCGTGTATGGCGTGCTGATCGGCATGTGCGGCACCGCCGCGACGTTCGCCCCGCTGATGGCCGACATCTCGAAATGGTTCGAGCGCCGCCGCGGCATCGCGGTCGCCTTGTGCGCCTCGGGCAACTACATTGGCGGCGCGTTCTGGCCCCCCGTGGTCGAGGCTCTGATCCGCGCCTTCGGCTGGCGCGCGGCGCATGTCTCGATCGGGGTGTTCTGCATGGCGCTGATGGTGCCGCTGGCGCTGCTGCTGCGCTCCCCCGCGCCAGTGCGCGCCGCGAGCGCGCCGCCCCTGTCGTCACTGCAACCCAGAGCAGCCAATTTGACGCCGGCGACGTTGCAGATTTTGCTGTCGATCGCGGGGTTGTCGTGCTGTGTCGCGATGTCGATGCCGCAGGTCCACATCGTCGCGTATTGCGGCGATCTGGGGTACGGCGTCACCAATGGCGCGCGGATGCTGTCGCTGATGCTGGGGTTTGGCATCGTCAGCCGCGTCGCCTCCGGTTTCATCGCCGACAAACTGGGCGGCATGATGACGCTGGCGATCGGCTCGGTGGCGCAGATGATGGCGCTGTCGCTCTACATGCTCAGCGACGGGTTGATGTCGCTGTATGTGGTCTCGGCCCTGTTCGGCCTGTTCCAGGGCGGATTGGTGCCGAGTTACGCCATCATTATCCGCGAAAACTACCCCGCCAATCAGACCGGCGGCCGGGTCGGGATCGTGATGATGATGACGATGTTCGGCATGGCGCTTGGCGGCTGGCTGTCGGGGGCCATCTTCGACCTGACCGGCTCCTACCGCGCCGCCTTCACCAACGGCGTGGCGTGGAACATGGTCAATCTGGCGATCGCGCTGTTCCTGCTGAACCGGGGGCGGCGTGAGCCCGTGCCCGTGCTGGCGCGGGCCGCCTGAACACAGCGGACTGGTTTGTCCGCACAGCCATCGGGCGCGCGGCTGAGCGCGGTGAGAAAACGCGAAAGGCTTTCACCACGGAGTTCACGAAGAACCACGGAGAAGGGAAAGACGCATTTTTTGGAAGCATGATGAACACAGATGAAGGCCGGATGTCCGGTGGGGTGTCCTGGACAGGCAGGGCATCGCCTGAAGGAAAATCATGGCCCAGGGACGTGGCGCAGCGGAGGAACAGAAAGAAAATTTCACCGCGGATGCACGCGGATGATTTCGAGTGATGGCAAGGCCCGTGCGTCCGTTTGGACCCATCTGCGTGCATCCGCGGTGAAGTTTTCTTTCTTTCCACCGAACCGGCCTTCTCCCATGAGACCCGGAGCAGCGGTTCCATTCAGGCGATTGCCCTGCCGGGACAGGAGCCGATGCTTGTTGTTCTTGTGCCGTGCGGTATCATTCCCTCCGCGTGAACAAGGCTCCCCCGTATGCCGGTCCCCCAAACCCTGGGCAAATACGAAATCAGGCACAGGCTTGGCCGCGGCTCCATGGGAACCGTCCACCAGGGATGGGACACGGTTCTGGAACGCCTTGTCGCGATCAAGACGATGCACTTTTCCGCCGAGGCCGACAGTGAGGAAATCGCCGAACAAAGGACACGTTTCCATCGCGAGGCGCGAACGGCGGCGAGTCTGATCCATCCCAACATCGCCATTGTGCATGACTATGGAGAAAGCGACGGAACGCCCTATATCGTCATGGAGTTCGTCGACGGGCAACCGCTGAAAGAACTGCTGGCCGGACCCCAACGGCTCGCGTTGCCGCGTATCGCCGCGATCATGGAAGACCTGTTGAGCGGGCTGGGCCGCATCCACGCGGCGGGCGCGGTTCACCGCGACATCAAACCCGCCAATCTGATGCTGACCAGCAACGGTCAGATGAAAATCGTCGATTTCGGGATCGCGCGGATCGAGGGCTCCACCCTGACAATGACTGGCTTTTCCCCCGGAACGCTGGCCTATATGTCACCGGAGCAACGGGCGGGTCGCCAGGTTGATTGGCGCAGCGACCTTTGTTCCTCCGGCATGGTGTTGTACGAGATGCTGACGGGTCAGACACCGCTCGACAGCGATGTCCCCGGCCCATCGCTGGTATCGAAAACCGCGCCCGCGGCGCTGGACGCGGTGGTGTTGAAAGCCATGGCCCGGCTGCCGGGGGACCGGTATCAGAGCGCGGAGGCGTTCGCGGCGGCGTTGAAAGCGGCGCTCGTGCCACCGGAGGCTGGTGACAAAAAGGACACCGGCAGTAAAACGCCCGACACGCCTGGCCGGAGGAAACACTGGCTTCTGGCGGGAAGCGCCGCTCTGGCGGTCGCCGTGGGTTTGGTGGCGTACGAACCCGTGGTGCCGGCACTGACGCCAGCGCCTGACCCCGTAAAGGTGGTCGCGCAACCGCCATCCGTGCCACCGCCTGTTCCCTCGCCGCCCGAACCCGTGCGCCTGGTGGCGCCGACGTCGCCTCCCACGCCCGCGATCCTCAGTGTGATCCGTGATTTCCCGGCTGGCCCGGAGCTGGTCCTGCTGCCGGAGGGCAGTTTCACCATGGGCATCCCGGAAGCCGAGTCGAAGCGTGAAGGGAGTAATTACGACGACGGTGCCCGGCCATTGCATCCCGTCACGATCCCCCGCCGGTTCTACATGGGGAAATTCACCGTCACGCGCGGGGAATACGCGGCCTTCATCGCCGAGAAGGGGGAACGGCCCGCCGGGGATGGATGTTACGGCGTGGTCCAGGCCAAGGATGGCACATGGTCATTCGCCTGGAAGAAAGAGTTCTCCTGGCGCGACCCTGGTTTCAGCCAGGACGACCGCCATCCGGCCGTCTGTGTCAGTCATGAGGATGCCGAAGCCTATGTCGCCTGGCTGTCGGGCAAGACAGGCAAGAGTTATCGTCTGCCGAGCGAGGCGGAGTGGGAATATGCCGCCCGCGCGGTCACATCGGCTTCCGCGCCCTTCCTCGCGCGCTACTGGGGTAACGATCGTGGGCCAGCCTGCGCCCATGCCAATGTTTCTGACGCGACGTTGGCGAGGCAGAGTAAAGTCGCGAAACCGGACCCCGAGCAATACTTCGCCTGTGACGACAAATTCGCGTTCACCGCGCCGGTTGGATCGTTCAAACCAAACGCTTTTGGGCTTCACGACGTTCTGGGCAACGTCCGGCAGCGGACCAGGGATTGTTGGCATGACAGTTACAAGGACTCGCCTCCCACGGACGGGTCGGCCTGGGCTACAACCGGAGATTGTGGTCGGCGTGTCCTCCGCGGCGCTTCCTGGTACTACAACCCGGGGCTCGTCCGCGCCGGCATCCGCGGCTGGGGCGACACCGGGGACCGCGGATCGCTCACGGGCTTCCGCGTGGCCAGGACTTATTAGCTTCTTTAATCTTTAAATCTTTACATCTTGCAAGGGGTCCAGGGGCGTAGCCCCTGGTCGATTTTGAAAACGAATATTGTTTCGAACAATAAATATTTTTTCATTTCTTCTAAATCGCTGGATCATATTCAACGATGATCGGAACGTGGAGCGTGTCAGCCCGAATCGAACTTCCGGTTCCGTTGCTGATTACGATCAAACGATTTGATCATTTCCTTGATGATCACCGATACGGCCGCGCGACCATGGCAGCCGCAGTCGAGACGAAGCTTTCCGCCGCGCGGACGGTTTCCACCGCCTGCTCGTGAGGAACCGGGGACGCCTCGTAATCGGCGACCTGACGCAGGGTCTGGGCGCGTTGGATGGCACGCCCAGGTTCGGCCGGAAACAGGCCGGGCTTCACGAGGTGCAGCGAGAAGGACGCCATCAGACCGTGATGCGTCTTGAATTCGCCGCGCTCCGGCGTTATCCTGGCCCATTCCAGGGTGGCCCGCGCGGCGTCATACATCGCGTAATAAGCCCGGCTGCACGCGCCGTCGGTGTCACCGAGATCGAGCAGCACCTTGGCGCTTTTGACGCCGATTTCCGCCTTTTGCAGGAAGGGTGGCTTCACAGGCGAACCCCCTCCCTCCTTATGTTCCGTATCAGCGCCGGATTTTTCGCGTGCTCCGGATGATCGAAATCGTCGCGCCAAAGCGGCAGCGCCGACACGGCCACACCGGTTTCGCCCAGTACGTCGAAGGTGATGTTGGCGAGGGCCTGGGCGGTCTTCCAGATATCGCCACGCTCGCCGCGCAGCACGACCGCCAGATCGACGTCGCTGTCTGGCCGGAAATCACCCCGGGCGCGGGAGCCATACAGGCGCACTTCATCGACCGCGTACTCCTTGCGGAGCGCGTCGAGGAACAGGATAATCGCCCGCTCCACGTCTGGCCCTTGCGCGGTCTCGATCATGATCGGGTCACTCGAAACTTAAAGCATTTTCAAAACGAAAAGGCCCATCCCTGGGTGAGCCACGCGAGGGATGATCCTGGGTGGCCAGCTTTGTCCGGCACCCTCATCCGCTGGAACGTATAGCTGGACCCCAAGGAGGATTCAATGGAAGTTTGGCCCCCGGTGGCACGGCCGTTGGGTAATCGTCCGGAAAAGCCGAAGCCCCGAGGCTTCCGCCCCAAGGTTCATGACGATCCCGCCATGCGGAATGGATGCCGCGACAGACAATCAACATGCATCGGCCAATCAGGAACAAGCGCGGTTTCATTTCGTCTACATCATCGTATTCAGGCTTCAGGAAGAATGGAACCACAGATGAACACAGATGAACACAGATAAAAGGGAAGCGTGGAGTGCGATCGGCATCATCCTCGCATGAGCGATCACGGTGCGGACATCCTCGATCGAGACCTCGAACACTTCCGCGATTTCCGCCTCATCGACACCGGCGTTGAAGTTATCCAGCACCGTCTGGGCTGGCAGGCGCGTGCCCTTGATGAGCGGAACGCCGGATACCTTGCCTGGGACGATTTCGACATTCAGACAACCGGACCAGTCCATGGGATGGCTCCTTTTGCGTCCATGGCGATACAGCGCGCGCATCGCGCCTGTCATCCTATCACCCTCCACGGCCTGGCGGCACGCCCCAACTGGCCGTCATGGATGAAATCCCCTATCCCTCCGCTCAGCAAACACAATGCCGGGAGCAGCAACCGCCATGACCACCTCGGGAAAAGTCACGTTCGGCAAGATGGATGAGGTCGTCTACGGCCAGCCCGCCGCCGCCGCCGTCGCCGAACAGGTCCGCCGTCTGGGCGCGGAGCGGGTGTTCCTGATGGTCAGTGGCACCCTCCACCGCGAAACCCCCGAAATCGCCAAAATCCGCGCCGCCCTGGGCAATCGCTGCGTGGGGGTGTTCGATAAAATGCCGCCGCACACGCCGCGTTCGGCGGTCATCGCCGCGACGGCCCAGGCGCGGGAGGCGGGGGCGGATCTGATCGTGACGGTGGGGGGCGGCTCGATCACCGATGGGGCGAAGGCGGTGCAACTCTGCCTCGCCAACGGCATCGTCAGCGTCGAGGGCATGGATGCCTGCCGGGGCGAGGCCAACCTCAAAGCCCCCACGGTGCGCCAGATCAGCGTGCCCACCACCCTGTCCGCCGGGGAGTTCAGCGCCCTCGCCGGCGTCACCAACGAGGCTACGCGGGTCAAGGAGTTGTTCAAACATCCGATGACCATTCCGGCGGCGGTCATCCTCGATCCGGCGCTGACCGTTCACACGCCGGAATGGCTGTTCCTGTCCACCGGCATCCGCGCCGTCGATCATTGCGTCGAGGG
>JAYVCG010000423.1:0-2836 GCA_043750075.1 Acetobacteraceae bacterium
CCGCCGGTGCTGACCAGGTTGTTCAGCGCCTTCATCGCCTGGCCCGAGCCGACCGCGCCGGTCCGCAGCACCGTGCCCATCGCCGACAGCACCGGCAGCGCGCGGTCGATGATGGCGTTCTCGCCCCCCACCATGATCGCCAGTTCGCCGGTCCTCGCCCGCGGCACGCCGCCCGAAACCGGCCCGTCGATCATGTGCCCGCCCAACGCGTGGACCTGCTCCGCGAGGCGTTGCGTCACCGAGGGCACGCCGGAACTCATTTCAATGATGATGGCGCCCGGCTTCATGCCCGCGAACACGTTGTCATCGCCGCCGCCCAGTACGTGCTCGACGATCACGCTGGTCGGCAGCATGGTCACGATCACGTCCGATCCGGCGGCGAGTTGCTTCAGCGTATCGGGCGCGGTGCCACCGTTCTGCTGGACGAAATTGTTGGCGACCTCGCGCCGGTGATCGTTGACCAGCACGTCGAACCCGGCTTTCACCAGACAGGCCGCCATCGGCCAGCCCATGTTGCCGACGCCGATGAAACCGACCGTGGGTTTATCCGCCATTCATCCTGACCTTTCCTGCAATCTCGCCCTGAGCGTGGAGACGATTCGACACCGCCACCATCGCACGTCCCGCCCTGACGGAGAACCAGCGGGCCGGGCGGCCGCCTGGAGGGACGCGTGGCGCGGGAGGCAGAAAGACATTCAACCGCGGATGAACGCCGATGAACGCGGATGCTTCCGAGCGGGCGCACGGGCCGTGCCATCATTCGAAAACATCCGCGTTCATCGGCGTTCATCCGCGGTTGAATTTTCCTTCCCCGCCACCGCACCGGCCTCCGCGTGATGGCACGGCCCATGCGTTGGCCGGCAAGCAACCACGTTTGAATTTCCCTTCCCCGCCAGCCTCCTTCCCTGAGCCCCCAGGCGGCATTTCCCCTCAGGAGATTGCGCGAACCGCCGGCAAGAGGTTCACTCCGCCGTCTCAGAGCAAGGGAAACACCACATGGCCGTCACTTACGAGATCCTGGCGCTGCGCTATGCCATCCTGGATGGCGGGCGTTTGCAGTATCAGAACTACCTGATGCCGGACGATCACGCGGCGCCCGATCCGCTGGATTTTTTGCTGTTCGCCATCCGGGGCAATGGTCACACCATCGTCATGGACACCGGGTTCGACGCGCCCTCCGCCGCGCGCCGGGGCCGGGAATTGCTGCGCACACCAGCCCAGGCGCTGCTGGACGCGGGGATTGATCCGGCGGAGACTGAGACGGTGATCCTGACCCACATGCACTGGGACCACGCGGGCGGGATGAACTATTTCCCCAAAGCCAAATTCCATTTGCAGGCGGCGGAGATGAGCTTTTGCACCGGCGTCTGCATGTGCGAGCCGCACATCCGCCGCCCCTTCGACGCCGATCACGTCAAGGACGCGGTGACTGCCCTCTACGCCGACCGGCTGCGCCTGCATGAGGGCACGGTGGAGATCGCGCCTGGCATCACCGTGCATCTGATCGGCGGCCATTCGGGCGGCATTCAGTCGATCCGGGTGCCGACCGCGCGCGGCATGGTGATGCTGGCGGGCGACGCCGCCCACATGTGGGGGAACATCCGGAACAAGAACCCCTTCCCGCTGGTGATCGACGTTCCCCGCATGTTGAAAGGCTACGACATCATCAACAGCCTCGCCGACGGGCCGGATCATGTCATTCCGGGCCACGATCCACTGATCCTGAAGCGGTTCCCGAAGCTGAACGGCAATCCAGAGATCGCGCGGCTCGACCTGCCGCCGGTCGCCTGACGCGCGGTAGCCTCCTGGCCCGCCGCCGCTTTCCCCGGCCCGCCGCCGATCCGCCCGTGCGGCGGTGGCGGCCTGGGGTGCGCGTGTTTGGTCTGCTGGCGGGGTTGCCGCTGCTGGCGGCGTTCCTGGCGTTTGGCGTGCTCTGGATGACCGTGCCCCCGGACGAGCAGACGCTGCGCATCGCCGGTCTGTCCGCGCCGGTCGAGATCACCCTCGACGGCAATGGCGTGCCCCGCATCCGCGCCGCCACCGAGCGCGATGCCGCCACCGCCCTGGGCTTTCTCCACGCGCGCGACCGGATGTTTCAGATGGAGCTGATGCGCCGCGCCGCCTCGGGCCGGTTGTCGGAAATCGCCGGTCCCGCGACGCTGGCCCTCGACAAACAGATGCGGGTGTTCGGGCTTGGCCGCCTCGCCGAGGGCGATGTGGCGGCCCAGTCGCCGGAGACGCGGGGGTTGCTGGAGGCGTACGCGGCGGGGGTGAACCGTTGGATCGCCGATCGCGGCCGGTTCGCGGCGATGGAGTTCCTGTATCTGGGTCCGCCCGAGCCCTGGCGTCCGGCCGACAGCCTGCTCTGGGGCCGCACGATGGGGTTGTGGCTGTCGGGCAATTACCGGACCGAACTCGTCCGCCAGGCGTTGCACGGCAAGCTCACGCCCGCGATGCTGGAGCAGTTATGGCCGCCGCACCCCGCGCCGTTGCGGCCCGAGGCGGGCCGGGCGCCGGACGGCACGCGCCATGCCGCCGCCGCGATCCTGGCCGCCCTGCCCGCTTTTCCCGCGCCGTTCACCCTTCCCTCCTCCGCCTCCAACGCCTGGGCCGTCGATGGGCGGTTTTCGGACACTGGAGCCCCCTTGCTGGCGGGCGATCCGCATCTGAGTTTCGGCTTTCCGGGCCTGTGGTACCTGGCGCGGATCGAAACCCCGGACCGTGTGCTGGCGGGCGCCACCGGACCCGGCGTGCCGTTCCTGATCATGGGGCACAACGGCGCCATCGCCTGGACCTTCAGCACCACCGGCGCCGACACCCAGGATGTGTATCTGGA
>JAYVCG010000424.1:0-5846 GCA_043750075.1 Acetobacteraceae bacterium
GCCGAGGCCATTTGCATCAGCAGCGCGAAGGGCAGCACGACGGCCCAGGCGGCCAGCGCCTCCGTTCCCTGCCGTGCCGCCAGCCAGGTTTCCGCGAGCTGGCCGCCGATCTGGATCAGCGACACGGCACTCGTTGGCGCGGCGAGACGCAGAATGCGGCGGAGCAGTTCGGTCCGTGAGGGACGATCCAAACCTCAGTGTCCGATGATGACGAGAAGCACGCCGAAAATGACCAAAGCGAGGCCCGCGACATCGGAGCGTTTGAGGACTTCCTTGAGATAGAAATGACTGAACAGCAGGGTGAACACCATTTCGACCTGGCCCACGGCGCGGACCAGGGCGACCTCGGCGATGGCGAAGCCGGTGAACCAGCACGCCGAGCCGCAGCCTGACAGCGTGCCCACCCACATCGAGCTGCGCCAGGTGGTGAAGGCTTTCCGCAGTTCCTGGGGCTCGCGCCACAGCAGGTACGTGCCCTGCATCAGGATTTGCAGGATATTGGTGCAGACCAGGGTGAACAGCGCCCGGACGACGAGGTTGGGGCCGGTGATCGACTGGTTGCCAAGCTTGATGAACACCGTGGTGAAGGCGAACACGAAACCCGCGCCCAGCCCGCACAGCGCCGCGGGCTGGATGGTGGCGGCGAGCAGGGCGGCGGGTTTGAAGCCCCGGCCCGCGAGCGACAGCGTCATCACGCCGACGAGGCCAATGCCCATGCCAACCCAGGCCAGCGAACGCAATTCCTCGTGCAGCACGATCATCGCGAGGATGGCGCTCTGCACCGTTTCGGTCTTGGCATAAGCGGTGCCGACGGCGAAATTACGGTAGCCAAACGACATGATCAGCAGGTTGGTGGCGATGATCTGGCCCAGACCGCCAAGCACGCAATACAGCAGGAAAGTCCCGTTTGGCGTGGGGATGGGGGCGCCGGTGGCCGCGAAGGCGATCAACAGCAGCACCAGCGCGGTGGGCATGCCGTACAGATACCGCACGAACCCGGCGCCGTTGACCGACAGCAGGCCGCGCAATTTTTGCTGCATCGCCGTCCGCCAGCACTGGAACAGCGCGGCGGCGACCGAGATGGGGATCCAGATCGGCATCGTCGCACTCTCGTGTCCGGTTTCGCCTCCGGACCCGCCCGGCGACATCTGACGCGCATGGTTGGGGAGAGGCCGGGGCTGGTCAAGCATGGGCAGAGGAGCGGCGTGCTGCCCCCGGCACCCGTGCTTGCCGCCAGGCAAGCCATGGCCCGGAGGTCACGGAGGACGGGAGGTCGCGGAGCGCACCGCTCGCGGCATGGGTGGAACCTCCGTGGCCTCCCGGTCTCCGCGTCCTCCGAGATGAAGCGGACGGCGGGGCCAGGTAAGCGCCGCCAGGGAGTCAGAGCGCCGGATGCCGCGGGGAAAGAACCACCCGCCGCCCCGATTGACCACCCCCTGGATTTTCCCGATGCTGCGCCGGACAGTGAACGGGAGGCGGCCATGACGACCGATCTGCACGACATCGAACAGGCACTGGGCGTCTATTTCGATGGGTTATACGAGGGCGACACCGCGAAACTGGGCGCGGTGTTCCATGACGTGGCGCATTTGTTCAGCGTGACCGATGGCAAGCTCGACGATCTGCCGCGCGCCGCATGGTTCGAGATGGTGCGAAACCGCCCCTCGGCGGTCAGCCGCGATCTGCCGCGGCGCGACTGGGTGGTGCAGATCGACCGCTCTGGCCCGCACACGGCGTTCGCCAAGGTGCATTGCCAGATCCCGCCACGGTATTTCACGGATTACCTGACATTCGTGAAACTGGCGGAGGGCTGGCGGATCGTGTCGAAAACGTTCCATACGGAAACGCGCCAGGATGGCGCTCAGAAATGAATGCCAGTCCGTCCCTGGTGTTCCGGCTGCACGGGCGGTGGCCCAGGGACAGTGCCCGGTCCTGGTTTTCAGGCGAGGGCTGATCCGTTACGATCATCGCTGACCAGACACGCGACATCAGGGGGATGGCATGATCTACGATTACATCATTTGCGGCGGCGGGTCCGCGGGCTCCGTGCTGGCCAACCGGCTGTCGGCGAAACCCGGCAACAAAGTGCTGCTGCTGGAGGCGGGTCAGGACACGCCGCATGGCAAGGTGCCCGAGGCGGTGCTCGATTCCTATCCGGGCACGGCATATCTCAATCCGAATTTCACCTGGAACCAACTGAAAGTCACCACCGAGGTCATTTCCCACAATAACCCGGACGCCCCCCGCCCGCCGCTGCGCGCCTACGAACAGGCGCGTATCCTGGGCGGCGGTTCCTCGATCAACGGGCAGCTCGCCAATCGCGGTGCGCCGTCCGATTACGATGAGTGGCACGCCCGCGGCGCCACCGGCTGGAACTGGGACAACGTGCTGCCGTACTTCAAGAAGGTCGAGCGCGACATGGATTTCGACGGCCCCTGGCACGGGCGCGAGGGCCGCATCCCCGTCCGCCGCATCTTCCCCGATCTGTGGCCGGAACACGCCAAGGCCACCGCCACCGCGTTCAAGGAGGCGGGCTGGGAGTACCTCCTCGATCAGAACGCGGAATGGAAGGACGGGTATTTTCCCATCACCATCTCCAACGCCTACGAACGGCGGGTGTCGGCGGCGATCGGTTATCTCGACCCCGGCACGCGCCTGCGGGAGAATTTGACCATCGCCACCGAAACCCAGGTCTCCGGCCTGATCTTCGATGGACACACCTGCGTCGGCGTCAAGGCGATGGCGGGCGGGCGTGAGCAGGAGTTCCGCGGCCACGAGATCATCCTGTCCTGCGGCGCCATCCACTCCCCGGCGCATCTGATGCGCGCGGGCATCGGTCCCGTCGGCCATCTGCGCGACATGGGGATCGATGTGCGCGTGCCGCTGCCGGGCGTGGGGCAAAGGTTGCAGGATCATCCGGCGACAGCGGTGGCGGCGTTTCTCAAACCGCACGCGCGCATGATCCACGATTATTCGCGCCGCCATATCTATCTGGCGCTGCGCTATTCCACGAATTTGCCCGACGTTCCGGCCGGCGACATGATGACGGTGGTGACCAACAAGACCTCATGGCATGCGGTCGGCGAGCAGATCGGCTCGTACATCGTCACCGTCTACAAAACGTATTCCGAAACAGGTGAGGTCAAGCTGCGTTCCGCCAACTGGCGCGACGAGCCGTCAGTGGATTTCAATCTGCTGTCCGATCAACGCGACCTGGAACGCATGATGGACGGCGTGCGCCGGTTCAGCGCCATGCACCTGACCCCCGCGATGCAGGCGGTGACGGACGATCCCTTCCCCGCCAGCTACAGCGACAAGGTGCGCCAGGTCGGGCTGCTGAGCCGCAAGAACAAGATGCTGACCGATGTGTTCGCCAAAATGCTCGACGGTCCGGCGGCGTTACGAAAATACCTGATTAAGAATTATGTGATGGAGGGCGTGACGATCCACGACATGCTCACCGATGACGAGAAGCTGGAAGCCTTTGTGCGCAAGGCCGCCGTGGGCGTATGGCATGCCTCCTGCACCTGCCGCATGGGTGCTCCGGACGACCCGATGGCCGTGACGGACAATGCCGGGCGCGTGCGCGGCGTCGAGGGGCTGCGGGTCGTCGATGCCTCGATCTTCCCGGTGGTGCCGTGCGCCAACACCAATTTCCCCGTGCTGATGACGGCGGAGAAAGTCGCCGACGCGATCCTGGCGGGGGCATGAGATCCCGCGCCCAGGAGTGAACGGAAACGATCCTACCCGCCCAGTTCGGCGCGGATTTCCGTTTCGGTCATGAAGGGAACGCGCGCCCAGAACGCGGTGTTGCCCTTGGGTTTTTTGTCGATGCTCTCGGCCTTGAGCAGGCGGTTGAAGGCTTTTTCCATTCCAGGAGGGGCCACGGCCATGCCGGGTTTGGAGCCCTCGTAACGATACAGATGCGGATTGGTGGTGGTATGGCCCGGATCGTTATGGCCAAACACCACCGCCTGCATGTCGATCAGTTCCGCCGCGAGTTTGGAGGCGAAGCAACCGCCTGGCTGGCTGACGCGGCCGCAGGAACAGGCATAAAGGGCGATGATCACCCCCGGTTTGCAATTGGCCCGGACCGCGGCGGCGAATTCCGGCATGGCTTTCGCGCCGATATGGGCAGAGGCCAGGCTGTTCGGGCCGCCATGGCCAAAATACGCCACCGCGTCCAGCCCGGTGGGGCCATACCAGATGCCTTGCACGACCTGTTTGAAGATGTGCTCCGCCGTGCCGTGGTTGTCGAATTTCAGGGTCGCGACCTCGCCGCCATCCTGGGAATACAGTTTCTTGAACGCGTTCATGTAAGGATGAAAGGCGCCCGTCGCATCGTGTCGCAACAGTTCCTTGCCGTCCGTGCCCAGGGGATGGCCTTTTTGGGGGGAATTGTACTGGGGGGCGAAGCAGAAGCTTTTTTTCGGTGTTCGCATGACTGATCTCCCTGCGGTGCGTTGGCGGGCAACAGAATAGTTTAGCGGTTCGATTGCCTTTTGATCAACCTGAGACCGGGATCATGCCAGGGGCCGCGGTGGCGCGCGTTGCTGTGCAGCACACCCAATCTGTGCCGCGGAGCACACGGGGTCGCATGGGAACGGCTGACGCGCGTATACCCAGGCCCATGACCCATCATGACGTGATCGTCCTCGGCGCCGGAGCCGCGGGCCTGATGTGCGCCCTCACCGCCGGGCGCCGGGGCCGCCGCGTGCTGCTGCTGGACCACGCGGCGGAGGCGGGCGCCAAAATCCTCATCTCCGGCGGCGGCCGCTGCAACTTCACCAACACCAACACCGCACCCGATCGTTTCCTGTCGGAAAATCCGCATTTTTGCCGCTCAGCCCTGAACCGTTACACACCGGAACATTTCATCGCCCTCGTCCGCCACCACGCCATCCCCTTCCACGAAAAAACCCTGGGCCAGTTATTCTGCGATGGTTCCGCGCGCGCCATCGTTGCCATGCTGCTGGCGGAATGCGAGGCCGCCGGTGTCGATTTTCGCCTGTCACACACAGTGACGGAACTGAGCCGCGCCGATTCATTCCTGATTGATACTAATAACGGATCGTTCAGCACGGACAGTCTTGTCCTGGCCACCGGCGGATTGTCGATCCCCAAACTCGGCGCCACCGGCTTCGCGCACGACGCCGCGCGCCGCTTTGGCCTGCGCGTGACGGAGACACGGCCGGGCCTCGTGCCGCTCACCTTCGGCGACGATCTCCTGGCCCTGATGCGCCCGCTGGCCGGTGTCTCCCTGGATACCGAAATCCACCACGGCCGCCACCGCTTCCGCGAGGCGGCGCTGTTCACCCATCGCGGCATGTCCGGCCCGGCGATTTTGCAAATATCGTCCTATTGGAAATGCGGCCCGATCGTCCTGAACCTGCTGCCGGACCACGACGCCGCCGCGTTCCTGCTGGACCGCAAACGCACGCGCCCGAAAGCCGGGCTCCACACCGTCCTGGCCGAGGTGCTGCCCCGCCGCCTCGCGGACGCGCTGGCCACCGGCGCCCTGGCCACCGGCACGCCGGGGGCGGGCATGGCGGCAAGCCCATCGATACCGGACATCCGGCCTGAAACCCGGATGGCGGACCTGCCTGACCGGCATTTGCGCGCCCTCGCCACCCGTCTGTCGGCCTGGGCCATCACGCCCGCCGGCACCGAGGGCCACGCCAAGGCCGAGGTCACCACCGGCGGCATCGACACCCGCGGCCTGTCCTCCCGCACCATGGAAGCCACCGCCGTCCCCGGCCTGTTCGTCATCGGCGAGGCCGTCGATGTCACCGGCTGGCTTGGCGGCTACAATTTCCAATGGGCCTGGGCTTCCGGCCACTGCGCGG
>JAYVCG010000425.1:0-4563 GCA_043750075.1 Acetobacteraceae bacterium
CCGTCACCGCCGATCTTTTCATGCGCCAGCGCGGCCTGATCCTGCGCCGTGTCGGCTCCTATGGCCTCGCGCATTGCCTGCGCATCACCGTCGGCACCGACGGGGAATGCGCCCTGGTGATCGAAGGCTTCACCGATTTCATGCGGCAAGCCCATGGTTGAGCCTGTTTTCCGGCGCCTCGCGCTGCTGGGCATTGGACTGATCGGTTCCTCCGTCGCCCGCATCGCCAGAGAGCGTGGCGATCTGGCGGCGGAGGTCGTCGTCAACGCCCGCACCCAGCAGACGCTCGACCGTGTCGTCGAACTGGGGTTCGCGGACCGGGTCGAGCTTGACCCCGTGAAGGCGGTGGAAGGCGCCGATTGCGTGATGCTGTGCGCCCCCGTCGGCGCTTTCGCCGCCCTGGCCGAACGGATCGCCCCCTTCCTGGCGCCTGGCGCGGTGCTGACCGATGTGGGCTCCACCAAGCAATCCGTGATCCGCGATGTCGGCCCGTTCGTCCCGGCGGGCGTGCATCTGGTGCCGGGCCATCCGCTGGCGGGCACCGAGCATTCCGGTCCCGATTCCGGTTTCACCACCTTGTTCCAGGGCCGTTGGACGCTGTTGACCCCGCCCCCCGGCACGGACGAGGAAGCAATCGAGAAAATCGCCGAACTCTGGCGCCGCTGCGGCTCGATGGTGGAACGGATGGAGCCCGCGCATCATGACCGCGTGCTGGCGATCGTTTCTCATCTGCCGCATTTGCTGGCCTTCACCATTTGCGGCACCGCCGACGATCTGGCCGAGGAAAGCCGCCGGGAAGTCACCAATTTCGCCGCCTCCGGCTTTCGTGATTTCACCCGCATCGCCGCCAGCGATCCCGTGATGTGGCGCGACATTTTTCTCAACAACCGTGAGGCGCTGCTGGAAATGCTGGCGCGCTTCATGGAGGACGCGCAGGCCATGGCGCGTGCCGTGCGCTGGGGCGATGCCGCGTATATCGAGGACAAGGTGGAGCGCGGGCGTAAAATCCGCCGCAGTTTGATCGAACTCAAACAGGCGTGACGCGGCGGGCTTTCGCATGACCGTTGCGTATCTCGCCTGCATGGTGGCGGTGGCGCAATTCCATCATTTGCCGCCGCGGGTGCTGCCCGCGATTCAGGCCGTCGAGGCCGGGCGTCCGGGGGTGGTCAGCCGGAATCGCAATGGCAGCGGCGATCTGGGGGTGATGCAGGTCAATTCCCGGTGGGTGCCGCATCTGGCCGCCTCGTGGCGGATGCCGCACGCGGTGGTGGCGGAGCGGTTGATTGGCGATCCGTGTTTCAATGTCGCCGCCGCCGGGGCGATCATGCGGATTTATCTGACCGAGGCACGCGGCGATGTGGTGCGCGCGGTGGGGTATTATCATTCGCACACGCCGGAGCGGGCCAGCGCGTATCAGATGAAGGTCATCCGGGCCTCGGTTTCGTTGTTCGGGTGGCCGAAGCCGGTGAAGGGGAAGCGCACGGTAAGAAAGGTCAGAGCTCCGCCCTGAAACCCGCCAGGGGCACGGCCCCTGGACCGTGATCCATGGAGTCCGTGTCCGTGAATGTGAGATGAACGGCCAGAAACCCACCCCCTGGTGACTCCCCCCTGGTGACTCCATGAATGGGGTCCAGGGGCTACCGCCCCTGGCGGGGCTCCAAGGGGCGGTAGCCCCTTGGTGGGGTCCGGGGCAAAGCCCCGTTGCCATCCCACCCCAACCCGTGACAGGACACCGCCTCAATCAGGGAGGAACATCGGGTGGACGGAAACCGCGTGCGGGCGCTCATGCCATGGGCCTGGTCAGGACTGCTGATCGCGATACTGGCGTTCCTGGTCCTCTACCCCACGGCCATGCTGCTGATCGGCGCGCTGACCACCACCAACCCCGTCGTCGAGGGCTACAAGCTCGCCGACCTCTCACTTGGCAACTTCCTCGCCGTCGCCACCAATCCCAACGTCGCCAATGCGCTGATGAACTCGCTGATCGCCTGCGGCGGCGGCACCATCGTCGCGGTCTTCATCGGCCTGTCCTTCGCCTGGGTCGTCGTGCGCACCAACACGCCCTGCAAGGGACTGATCGCCAGCGCGGGCATGTTGCCGCTGTTCGTCCCCCCCCTCGTCGCCGGAGTCGCCTGGGCCATCCTCGGCTCCCCCAAAACCGGGCTGCTGAATTTGGTGATGGCGAAAATCGGCATCCCATTCCGCTTCGATATGTATACAATGCCAGGCATGATCTTCGTCTTCGGCATTTATTACGCGCCCTATGTCTACATGTTCACCGCCGCCGCCCTACGCAACATGGACCCGTCGCTGGAGGAAGCCGCGGAAATCTCCGGCGCCAGTGCCACCCGCACCATGGCGACCGTCACCTTCCCGCTCATCATGCCCGCGATCCTGTCTGGCATGTTACTGTCCTTCATCGTCATGCTCGGCATCTACGGTATCCCGGCGGTGCTGGGAGCGCCGTCCAACATCAGCGTCCTGACCACGTATATCTTCGCCCTGACCGCCTGGTCGCCGCCGAAATACAACACGGCGGCGGCGGTGGCGGTGATCCTGATGATCGTCACGGGATTCCTGGTCTACGCGCAACAGAAGATCGTCAGCGGCCGCAGCTACACCACCGTCGCGGGGAAAGCCTTCCGCCCCCGCCCCCTGAACCTCGGCCCCTGGCGCTTCCTCACCCTGGGCCTCGCGATCATCTATCTGTTCATCGTCGTCGTGCTACCAACCATCGCGCTCATCATCGCGGCGTTCCGGAAGTTTCTTTTCATCCGCGACATCCCCAGCATCTTCGACATGAAGCAGTACGGCTGGCAGCATTTCACCAAAATGTTCGACAACCCGCTGACGGTGACATCGATCATCAACTCGATGAAGGTCGGCGTTCTGACGGCGGTGGTGGGCGGCGTCCTCGCCTTCGCCATCGGCTACACCATCACCCGCACCAAGGCCCCCGCGCGGCGCACCATCGACATCATCAGCACCATCCCCGTCGCCATCCCCGGCCTCGTCATCGGCGTCGCCTATCTCTGGGCGTGGATCGGCCTGCCGGGCGGCATTTACGGAACGCTGTGGATCCTGGCCCTCGCCTTCGTCGCCCGGTTCATCCCCGACACGGTGAAGGCCCTCTCCACCTCCCTGATGCAAATCCACCGCGAGCTGGAGGAAGCCGCCTGGATCTGCGGCAAAAGCACACTGGGCACCATCGCCACCGTGGTGCTGCCGCTGGCCCGTCCCGGCGTGGTCGCGGCGATGACGCTGCTGTTCATCCTCTCGATCCGCGAACTCGGCTCCTCCCTGTTCCTCTATTCCAGCGGCACCATGGTCATGGCCGTCCAACTGTTGGGCTATTACGAAGGCGGAAACATCGGCATCACCGCCGCCTTCAGCCTCGTGCAAATGATCATCCTCGGCGTGCTGATCTCGTTCACCAACTGGCTGTCCCGCGGCGCCGCGCAAACCAGCGTCGCCCGGAGCGGCTGAGGAGAAACCCATCATGGAACTGACCCGCCGTCACGCGCTTGGCGCGCTCACCTCGCTTGGCCTGATCGGTCATTACGGCCCGGTGCGCGCCGCGAAACCATACGAGCCACCGGGTTCGCTGATCGACGCCGCGAAGAAGGAAGGCCAGGTGACATTGTTCAGCGCCGCCTTCACCGAGGTGATGCAGGACGTCATCAAGGACTTCAACAAACGTTTCCCCTTCGTGAAAGTGAACTTCGTCCGCGCCTCGGGCGGGCAGTTGATCACCCGCGTCAAGACGGAAGCCGCGGCCAACAAGCTGGAAGCCGACGTGATCGACCATTCCGATCGCGGCCAGACCAAGGAAATCGAATACCTGTTCGCCGATTACGCCCCGCCCAACGCCGCCGATTACATGCCCTCAACGCTGGTCTCGCCGAAACTCTGGCCAACCATCACGCCCGCCTGGTCGCTCGCCTGGAACCCGGAACTGGTGAAGAACCCGCCGAAATCCTGGATGGACCTGACCAAACCGGAATACAACGGCCAGATCGGCCAGGTGATCGGCCCCTCCGGCGGCACCACCTGGAGCCGCATCATGTTCGAACGCCAGGTACTGGGCGAGGACTACTGGGCCAAACAGGCGGCGACCAAACCAAAACTGTTCCCTTCCGGCGGGCCGCTGTCCGACGCCGTGGTGCGCGGCGAGATCGGCATCGCGCCGCTGATCTACAACATCGTCTTCCCCAAAAAGAAGGACGGCGCCCCCATCGACGCCATCTATCCGTCCGAGGGCGTGGTGATCGTCCCCTATGCCTCCGGCATCACCAAATCCGCGCGCCATCCCGCCGCGGCGCGGCTGTGGCTGGACTGGTGCCTGTCGGATGAAGGGCAACTGCAATCGATGCGCGACCAGGGCAACATGACATCCCTGAAGAACCCGCCCATCGCGCCAGACATGTTCGATCCCGCGAAGCACAAGCTGTGGACGCCGGATTTCGGCCAGTTCGTGTCCCTGCACGACAAGTGGCTGGAGGACTGGAACAAGACCTATGGCTACCGGCAATGATCCCCGTATTCTCGCGTAAGGTTTGTCAT
>JAYVCG010000426.1:0-3461 GCA_043750075.1 Acetobacteraceae bacterium
GCGGGAAAAAAGCCCAGGGACAGGAGAGACGCGGATGTTGAAGCTCGGGTATAAGGCGTCGGCGGAGCAGTTCGCGCCGAAGCCGCTGCTGGATTTCTCGGTCGAGGCTGAGCGTAATGGGTTCGATTCCGTCTTCATCAGCGATCATTTCCAGCCCTGGAAGCACACTGACGGCCACGCCCCCTCCGCCCTCGCCTGGCTCGGCGCCCTGGGCGCCAGCACGAGCCGGATCGTGCTGGGCACCAGCGTGCTGACGCCGACGTTCCGCTATCATCCCTCAGTCGTCGCGCAGGTTTTCGGCACCCTGGGCTCGATGTTTCCGGGCCGCGTCATCCTCGGCGTCGGCACGGGGGAGGGGCTGAATGAAGTCCCCTCCACCGGCATGAAATGGCCGGAAATGAAGGAACGTTTTGCTCGTTTGCGGGAGGCGCTGACCCTGATCCGCCGCCTGTGGACCGAGGACCGGCTGAGTTTCGAGGGCGAATATTACCGCACCGAGAACGCCACCATCTACGACAAGCCCGCCGCCCCGGTGCCGATCTACGTCGCGGGCGCGGGTCCGCAGGTCGCCAAATACGCGGGCCGCATGGCGGATGGTTTCATCTGCACCAGCGGCAAGGCGTGGGATTTGTACACCAAGACGCTGCTGCCGAACGTGGCCGAGGGCCTGGCGCTCGCCAGCAAGCCGAAACCGAATTACGACCAGATGATCGAGATGAAAGTCTCCTTCGACACCGACGCCGCCCGCGCGCTGGACGACACCCGCCATTGGGCCGCGCTGGCGCTGACGCCGGAGGAAAAAATGTCGGTGGAAGACCCGGCGGAGATGGAACGCCTCGCCGACGCGCTGCCGGTGGAGCGCGCCGCCAAACGCTGGATCGTCTCCACCGATCCTGATGAGCACATCGAGAAAATCAAACCCTATATCGACATGGGTTTCCGCCATCTGGTGTTCCACGCGCCGGGCCCGGATCAGTCGCGGTTCCTGAAACTCTATGGCGAGCAGGTGCTGCCGAAACTGCGCAAGCAATTCGACTGAACGCCGCCGGGTACAATCCCATGAGCGCCCGTCTGGAAATTTTCGCGATCCCCGGCCTGCCGATGGTGAAGGCCGGGGATGATTTGTCTTCCATGATCGCGCACGCGGCGGAGCGGGCGGGCCAGATCTTGCGCGATGGCGATGTCGTCGTGATCGCGCAGAAGATCGTCTCCAAGGCCGAGGGCCGCACGGTGGACCTCGCCACGATCATCCCCTCGGACGAGGCCATCACGCTCGCGAAACAGGTCGGGAAAGACCCGCGCATCGTCCAGGTCGTGCTGTCGGAATCGGTGCGCGTGGTCCGCAGCCGTCCAAACCTGATGATCATGCAGCACCGGCTTGGTTTCGTGATGGCCAACGCCGGAGTGGATCAATCGAATGTCGCGCCTTCCGATGGCGCGCAGCGCGCGTTGCTGCTGCCGGTCGATCCGGATGGCTCGGCGGAGGCGATCCGCGCCGCGCTGACGGAACGATCCGGGGTCAAAATCGCCTGCGTCATCAGCGACAGTTTCGGCCGTCCCTGGCGCCGCGGCACCGCGGGCGTCGCCATCGGCTGCGCCGGTCTGCCCTCGTTCATCGACCTGCGCGGCCAGCCCGATCTGTTCGGCCGCATCCTGGAAGTCAGCATCATCGGCTTCGCCGACGAAATCGCCGCCGCCGCATCCCTGCTGCAAGGCCAGGCCGCCGAGGGCCAGCCCGTCGTCATCGTCCGCGGCCTGACCTGGACCGCGCCCAATGCCTCCATCGCGGAGCTTGTCCGCCCGCCCGACGAGGATTTGTTCCAGTGATCCTCGCTCTTTCCGGCGGCGTCGGCGGCGCCAAACTCGCTTTGGGCCTCGCCCGCGTCATGCCGCCCGAGGAATTGTGCGTCGTCGTCAACACCGGCGACGATTTTGAGCATCTCGGCCTGTCGATCTCCCCCGACATCGACACGGTGGCGTATACACTCTCCGGTCTCGCCAACCGCGAACTCGGCTGGGGCCGCCATGACGAAACCTGGTCCTTCATGGAAACCATGGAAAGCCTCGGCGGCGACACATGGTTTCGACTGGGTGATCGCGACATCGCGCTCCATGTGGAACGCACGCGCCGTCTTAATCTGGGTGAAACCCTGTCCGCCGTGACCGCCGATCTGTGCCGCCGTCTGGGGATAAAGTCGCGCGTTCTGCCGATGAGCGACGATCCGGTGCGCACCCGCTTGCGCACGGACGAGGGCTGGCTCGATTTCCAGGAATACTTTGTCCATCGCCGCTGCGAACCCGTGGTGCGTGAACTCGTGTTCCAGGGTGCCGGCGCGGCGCGCGCGCATCCCGATTTTCTCGCCGCCCTGGCCGATCCCGCGTTACAGGCGATCGTGATCTGCCCGTCCAATCCGTTCATTTCCGTGGAGCCGATCCTCGCCATTCCCGGCGTGCGTCAGGCGATGATCGACAGCCCGGCGCCAATCATCGCCGTGTCGCCGATCATCGCCGGGCAGGCGGTCAAGGGTCCGACGGCGAAGATGATGACCGAACTCGGCCTCGACCCCAGCGCCGGAACGGTCGCGCATCGTTACCACGATCTGCTGGATGGTTACGTGATCGACCACGCCGACATGTCGGAGGTCGTTTCGATCGACGCCCGCGTTACTTTGGCGCAGACCCTGATGCGCACGATGGAGGACCGCGAGGCGCTGGCCCGCACCGTCCTCGACGCCGCCACCGTGTTGCGCCGCCGCAAGAAAACCGCGCGATGAGCGCTGTCTGGGCCTGCGTCCCGGTGAAGGAATTCACCGGCGCGAAATCCCGCCTGTCCGCCATGCTGTCTCCGGCGCAACGCGAAATCCTGGCCCAGACGATGCTGGAGGATGTGCTGGCGGCCCTGGCCGGCGCCACGCGGCTGGCCGGCATCCTGGTCAACACCGTCGATCCGCGCGCCGCCGCGCTGGCGGAACGATACGGCGCCCGTGTCGTGACCGAGGGTGCCCGCGACGGCCATACCGGCGCGGTCAACGGCATGGCCCGTGTTCTGGCCGCTGAGGGTGAGGGCGCGCTTCTGACCATGCCGGGCGACATCCCGCGCGTCACGTCCTGGGAAATCGACGCGGTGGTGTCCTCGTGCCTTCCGGCGCCATCCTTCACCATTGTTCCGGCGCATGACGAACTGGGCTCCAATGCCGTGCTTTGCGCGCCGTCCCTGGCGGTGCCGTTGCGCTTTGGGGACGACAGTTATTTTCCGCATTTGATCGCGGCGCGGCGGCGGGGGATCGCGCCCGCCATCGTGCGGCTGCCGGGCATTGGGCTGGACATTGACCATCCGGTCGATTTGCTGGCGTTTCTGCACGCGAAACCGCGTCAGCCGACGCGGACGTTGCGGTTGCTGGAATCGTTTGGTTTGTGATGGGGGTGATCGTCAGGGCTCCGCCCTGAAACCCGCCAGGAGG
>JAYVCG010000427.1:0-4160 GCA_043750075.1 Acetobacteraceae bacterium
CCCCGCGACCCCACCAGGGGCGCCGCCCCTGGACCCCGCCAGGTGCCGGGCACCTGGACCCCATCCATTAGTGACTCCATGGAGTGTTTCCAAAGGCGAGCCTTTGGTGGAGGTCCAGGAGGCAAAGCCTCCTGGCGGGTTTCAGGGCAGCGCCCTGACCTTCCCTCCCCTCAAGGACCATGCCCCATGACCCCCAACCAGCCCATCTACCTCGACAACCAGGCCACCACCCGCTGCGACCCGCGCGTGCTGACGGCCATGCTCCCCTGGTTCACCGAACAGTACGGCAATCCCCACAGCGCCGAACACGTCATGGGCCGCACCGCCGAGGCCGCCGTCGAAACCGCCCGCGTCCACATCGCCACCCTCCTGGGCGCCGACCCCCGCGAGATCGTCCTCACCTCCGGCGCCACCGAAAGCAACAACATCGCCATCAAGGGCGCCGCCCGCCACCCGCTGCGCATGGGACCAGTGGGGGAAAACGAACGCCGCCGCGTCATCACCGTCGCCACCGAACACAAATGCGTCCTCGAATCCGCCGCCGATCTGAAGGACGAAGGCTTCGAACCCGTCTTCCTCCCGGTCGCCCCCGACGGCCTGCTCAACCCCGAGGTGCTGCGCGAGGCGCTGAGCGTGCCCACCCTGCTGGTCTCGGTCATGGCGGTGAACAACGAAACCGGCGTGATCCAGGACATCCCAACCCTCGCCGCCCTCACCAAGGACGCGGGCGCGCTGTTCCACACCGATCTGGCGCAGGCCGTGGGGAAAATCCCGCTCGACCTCACCGCGTGGAAGGCCGATCTCGCCTCCGTCAGCGGCCATAAGATATACGGCCCCAAAGGCGTTGGCGCCTTGTTCGTCCGCCGCCGCCCCCGCGCGCGCATCGCCCCTCTGTTTTCCGGCGGCGGCCAGGAGCGCGGCCTCCGCTCCGGCACCCTCCCCACCCCCCTCATCGTTGGGCTGGGGGAAGCCTGCCGTCTCGCCGCCATGGAAATGGCGGAGGAAACCACCCAGATCGCCGCCCTGCGCGACCGCCTGCTGGCGGCGTTGCGCGAACGCATCCCCGGCATCGCCCTCAACGGCTCCACCCGGCACCGCATCGCCGGCAACCTGAACCTGACCTTCCCCGCCACGGCCGCGGCGGAGATGCTGAAACGCATGCCCGATCTGTGCGTCTCCACCGGTTCCGCCTGTTCCTCGGCGGAGATCGAGCCCTCTTATGTCCTGCGCGCCCTCGGCCTGACGGACGAGCAGGCTGCCCGCACCTTGCGCATCGGCATCGGACGCTTTACCTCGCCCGCCGACATCGACCACGCCGCCTCCGCCCTCGCCGCGGCCCATGCCGGGCACGCTTCCGGGCATGGCGTGGACGAATACCCGGCTCTTCGCTGAAAGTCTGACACCATGCCGAAAATGACGTTCATCGAGCGCGACGGAACCCACCGCGAGGTCGATGCGCCCAACGGCCTGTCGGTGCTGGAAATCGCCCACAGGCATAAGGTGGACATCGAAGGCGCCTGCGAGGGCTCGCTCGCCTGTTCCACCTGCCATGTGATCGTGGACGGCGGCTGGCATGAGAAACTAAAGACCGCGACGGAGGACGAGGAAGACATGCTCGACCTCGCCTTCGGCCTCACCGAAACCTCCCGCCTGGGCTGTCAGATCATCATGAGCGACGCGCTGGACGGGCTGGTCGTGGCGCTGCCCTCCAGCGTCAACAACATGTTGAAGAGCTGATGCGCGTCCTGGCCGCCATGTCGGGCGGGGTGGACAGCAGCGTCGCCGCCGCCCTGCTGCGCGAGCAAGGCCATGAGGTGATCGGCGTCACCCTGCAACTGTACGACCACGGCGCCGCCGCCAGCCGCAAGGGCGCCTGCTGCGCCGGCCAGGACATCCACGACGCCAAGCGCGTCGCCGACCGGCTGGGCATCGCGCATTACGTCATCGACGCCGAGGCCCGCTTCGCCCAGGCGGTGATCGCCGAATTCGCCGACAGCTACGCCGCCGGGGAAACGCCGGTGCCGTGCGTTCGCTGCAACCAGACGGTGAAGTTCGCCGACCTGCCGGCGCTGGCGCGCGGCTTTGGCGCCGAGCGGCTGGCCACCGGCCATTATGTGCGCCGCATCGACGGGCCGGATGGTCCCGAATTGCACCGCGCCGCGGACCCCGCGCGCGATCAGAGCTGGTTCCTGTTCGCCACCACCCGCGAGCAGCTGGCGTTCTCGCTGTTTCCCCTCGGGGGGATGGCGAACAAGGACGCGGTGCGCGCCGAGGCGGCGCGGCTGGGGCTGGAGGTGGCGGAGAAGCCGGACAGCCAGGACATCTGCTTCGTCGCGTCCGGCAGCTATGCGGAGGTGGTGGGCCGGCTGCGCCCGGACGCGCTGGTGGCGGGCGACATCGTCCGCCGCGACGGCAAGGTGATGGGCCGCCATGACGGAATCGCCCGCTACACCGTCGGTCAGGGCAAGCGGCTGGGTCCGGCGGCGATGGATCAGGGCGAGCACCAGGTGGTGCTGGCCACCGATCCCGCCACCAGGCGGATCGTCATCGGCCCGCGCCATGCCGGCACCACCGAATTGCGGCTGTCGGAGCTGAACTGGCTGATCCCCATACCGGCGGGGCCCTTCGCGTGCCAAATGAAGCTGCGGGCCCGAGAGGCGCCCCAGCCGGCGATCGTGACGCCGACGCCCTGGGGCGCCGAGGTGCGGATGGCGGCGCCGGTCCAGCCCGCCCCCGGCCAGGCCGGCGTTTTCTATGCCGGCGAGCGTATTCTGGGCGGCGGCTTCATCCGGCGGCCGGATTGGCGGCCTTCTGTGTTGGGCCTTGGCGTGGGTGAGCTTGACGGGTTGGGCTTGGGGGGGCTATCTCCCGCGCCTCTCGGCTAGGATGGCGGCGTAGCTCAGCGGTAGAGCAGGAGAATCATAATCTCTTGGTCGGCGGTTCAAATCCGTCCGCCGCTACCATCCGGCCGTCTTCCTCTTATGCTCTAGAGGGGGTTCCAGAAGGGCAGGATGAACGTCGGAACAGATCTCCCCTCGAACCTGGTGTCACAGTCCCCTCCGCCGCCTGCCGCGCCATCTGTCGCACCATCTGTCGCACCATTGGGCGGGGAGCCCGGCACGCAGGCATTCTTCGAGAATTTCGCGGCGCATCGCGCCTTCCTCACCCCGCATATCCAGGCCTTCGCCGCCTATCCACGCTGGAACAACCGGCGGGTGCTGGAGCTTGGCTGTGGCATCGGCGCCGATGCCGTGGGGTTTATCCGTGCCGGCGCCGAATATACCGGGGTGGATATATCGCGCGCGGCTTTGCGCCAGGCGCGCCAGTGGTTCCGGTTGGCTGGCGTCGATGGAGGATTGGTGCATGCCGATGCCGCGGAGCTGATGCAGCATGCCAGACAGGCCTCGTTCGACCTCATCTACTGTTTCGATGCGCTGCATCGGATGGAAAACCCGGAGGCGGTCCTCCGCCAGGCACGGCGCGCCATCCGCCCGGACGGCGAGTTCCGCTTGATGCTGCCCGCCAGCGAGTCGTGGACCGATGTGATGATTGAGGCGGGGATTGAGACGAGGATCGAGGCGCGGTTGGAGCCACCCGGGCGGCTCGGCGCGTATTCGCGGGCCGAGGCAAGGGCGCTGTTGCGGGCGAATGATTTCGCCGCCATCTCGATCACCCAGGATCATATTCTCCCCTACGCCCCGGAGGCGTACGGGCGCGGCGTGTATGAGGTTCATCCCTGGTTCGCCGCCATGCCGGTGCAGATGTTTCGCGCGCTGGAGCGGCGGTTCGGCGGTCATATGCTGATCGTCGCCCAGCCTTCCTGAGTAGGCGGCTAGGCCGGCGGCAAGGCGGCCAGCGCGGCGCGATAGGCGTTTGTCACGTCTGGTCCGAAGCAAACGAAGATCACCTTGTTCAGCGTCGGATGATCTTCGCACGCCGCCGCCACGATGCTGACCGCAATGGAAGCGGCTTGCGCGATGGGATAGCCGTAAACGCCGCAACTGATCGCGGGGAAAGCCAGCGTGGCGATCCCGTGTTCCGTGGCGAGCCGCAGGCTTTCCCGGTAGCAGCCGGCCAGCAGTTCCGGCTCGCCCTCGGTGCCGCCGCGCCACACCGGTCCGACCGCGTGGATGACGAAACGGGAATTCAGGCGATAGCCG
>JAYVCG010000428.1:0-10106 GCA_043750075.1 Acetobacteraceae bacterium
GGACCTGGGACGGGTCCGGCAACAAGCGCGATATCAGGTTCACCCATCCTATATGGGAATGCATGCCCCAGAGACGATCATCGAAAGTGGACAAGAGCCCGACTTTGATACACCCGGGTTTGGAATTTAAGCTCTTTCATTCAGCGTCGATCGAGCGGCTACGTGACAGGTCAGTTGGCGGGTGCTTTCATGTTGACCCCATCTGTTTGAGGATCGAACCGTGGTCATGCGTGAGGCCGTGTGGCGTTACGTAACGGAGCGCCGTGGGGCCGGCCCATGAGGCGTGGAGCAAATGGCGGCGGACACTGTCGATACCGGTTGCGAAGCCAGGACGGAGGAAGGCACGAGACGGTTCGATGACCTCGGGCAGGCCGGGATCGCCGGTCAGGCTGTCTTTTCCGGCGTGGGCGGATTGATCCACGCGGCGGTTGGTTTGGCGGGCGGTACTGGTGGTTTTTTGACGAAGCGTTCAGGGTTTTCACGGAACGCCTGATCGAGGGTGAGCTGACGGGCGGTGTGAACAGCGTCGATCTGGCCGTAATGGACCTGGTCCGGAGTCATCAGCCCGATCCCGGCGTGGTGGTGGTCCTGGTTGTACCAATCGAAGAATGCGCGGCAGAAGCTTCTGGCGTCTTCGATGCAGCCGAAGCGTTTGGGAAAGCGCGGCTGGTATTTCAGCGTCTTGAAGTGGCTTTCGGAGAAAGGATTGCCGTTCGACGTGTGCGGCCTGTCGTGCGACCTGCCAGATGCATGGCGTCCCCGACCGTCTAACCGACGCTGAAACCCCAATGAAGCCCCGGATCGACTCGTGCCATTCTAAAGATGGTTGAAAACGCCGCTAAGCCTTTGATTTAACTGGTGCCGGCGCACAGAATCGAACTGTGGACCTACTGATTACGAAACTGATCCGGGCGATCCGTGTCCGCAGGTGTCCGCAGCATTTCAAGGCTGGCGCATTGGAATTGGCCGGATTTTCATGAGCTATCACTGATTATGATTGACTGGTTTTGTCTTTTCCTGACTAATCGTGCGGACAAGAATCGGACCAAAAGGTTATTGCGCTATGGCATCAGATACCACGATCGCCCCGCTGAACACGGCGGCACCCGCCGGAAAATCAAAAATCAGGGGGGCGAGGCTCAAGGGCAAGGGCGCGGGGGATCTGACGGCGCCCGCCGCTGGCCGCCCGATGGTGTGGGATGTTGATGAGGAAGGCCTTGCAACACCCGCCCGCCGCAAGGCCACTGGCGTCAGGCTGACTGATAAGGTGGTGAGGGAGCTGCCGGCGCCCTCCAGCGGCAACCGGATCACATACTGCGCCGACATGCCGGGGTTTGGATGCAGGGTTACTTCTTCTGGCAAGGGCCGGGCTTTCGTCCTGAATTACCGCGCGGCTGGTCGGGAGCGGCGGTTCACCATCGGCGATTTTCCGGCCTGGACCGTCACTCAGGCGAGGAAGCGGGCCGAGGAACTCCGGCGCGAGGTGGACAGCGGCGGCGACCCCATGGCCAGGCGGGAGGACATTCGTAACGCCCCCACCATCAATACTCTCGCGGACCGGTTTGAAGCAGAGCATTTGACGAAGCGGCGGGCCGGGACGGTTGGGGAATATCTGGCGATCATCCGTGCCTATATTCGTCCGGTGCTGGGTGGGATGAAGGTCTCGGCTCTTCGGCATGCTGATGTTGAACGCCTTCACGCCAGCATCGCGGCAAGGGCACCGTACCGGGCGAACCGCACCATCGCCGTTCTCTCCAAGATGCTTTCTCTGGCGGTGAAATGGGAGATGCGGCTCGATAACCCTGCCCGCGGCGTCGAGCGTGCCCCTGAACATAAACGTGAACGGTTCCTGACCCCAGCCGAGATTGCCCGCCTGGGTGAGGTGCTGGCCTCCCATCCTGAGAAGGCGACGGCAAACGCTGTCCGGCTGCTGCTGCTGACCGGCGCGAGGAGGGGCGAGGTGTTGGGGGCAACATGGAATCAGTTCGATCTCGATACCGGCGTTTGGACCAAGCCCGCGGCGACCACGAAACAGAACAAAGAACATAGACTGCCCTTGTCCGCGCCAACCCGCCAGTTGCTTGCGGAAATGAAAACTGAGGCTGATACGGAGAACGAGCGGCGGCGCCGGTTTTCCATGCCCGATCTGATTCACATCTTCCCTGGCAAGGACGGAAAGCCTCTTCAGGACATCAAAAAACTTTGGGCGTCGGTATGCGCGAAAGCTGGGATTGAAGGTGTCCGCGTCCATGATCTTCGGCACACTTATGCGGCGATCCTGGCATCGGCGGGCTTGTCCCTGCCGATCATCGGGCAGCTTCTCGGCCACACCCAGGCGCAAACCACGGCCCGGTATGCGCACCTCATGGACGACCCCCTGCGAGCCGCCACGGAGCGCGCGGGCGCAGTCATCATGGGCGCTGGAACGGCGGGGGCGGAAGTCGTGTCCATCACGGCGAGGCGGGGCCGGTGATGAGTAGCCAAAGCCCTGTACCATTATCCTTTTCCGCCGAAGCGGTTCAAGCGATCTTCAAGGGGGTTTTGATAAGGGAAGCCCTACCCGCTTTGGATGTGTGCGCCAAGGTTGGACGTGATCTTCATCGCATCCATCGCCGTGACAAAGCCGTGAAAGAAGTCATCAAGCATAAAATAACAGCCGACATAGATTCTGGCTTCACTAAAATGCGCAAAGCTCTCCTTGAAGTGCGAAAAGCTCTTCCATCCTTCACAGAAAGTTTCTTTTTGTCTAAAGATTTTGGAATGCCTGGTTTTCATACGGGAAAATCGTATGAGAAAAATACTGATTTGTGTATTAATTTTCTTAAGTCCTTGGGTGAAATGGAGATCCTTGTCGCGGGGACGTTTCAGTCTTTAATTGAAGAACACTGGCATGAAATCGCCACGGATATCTTCACGTTGTTTAAAAACGTGATGGAATCAATCAATCCTAAGAAAACTTATGGGGCGTCCGCAAGCGGGCCAGCCGTGCGGTTTATTATAGAAGCTCTTAAAATAACAATAGATTACACCCCTACCCCAGCCGCCATAAAGGAGGCTTTAGGGCGAAAGCTTGAGAGTGCCACCGAAAGATAGCCAGTCCATATTTGGGTAAAACCTCAGGGGGCCGCGATGGGGCCGTGGGACCAATCAGGACCTCTCCCGTTTGTCATGGCCATGACTGCCTCCAGGATTCATCTTCTCGAAAACAGTGAGATACAGACTGGCTATCTTTCGGTAGCACTCTCGAAAACTTTAATCCGGTACATTTTTCTCAGGGCGCGTCTTCCGGAACATCACTCAAGATGACCTTGTTCCGGAAGACCATGGCCGATGAAAATGTTCCGAGACGGGACTCAATGTGTGGATTAAGTGGATTCCTGGCAACCAAAGTCAGGATCAGTCATGTCGGAGACAACTGAGAAAGAACGTGCATCAACCATATTCAATGGCTTGCTCACGCGGGGCCAACTGAAGGAGGAAACCGGCTGGTGTGACCGCACGGTGGTCAAGTTCGAGACCAGCGGCATGCAGTTCATGGACGTGGCCGGGAAGAGGTATTACGCGGTCGAGGATGTCCGGGCCTGGGTACTGAAGCAACGCCACCGCGATACCCCGCGCGGTCCTGGCCGCCCCCGGAAGGCGGCATAAAATGGAACGCCCCCGTGTCATCAGCACGGGGCTGGCAACAACGGGGGCGAGGCAGGCAAATCGCTTGGGCGGCGATGGCCATCTCTTACCCCAGACCAGCTCCGCTTCGCAACATCGGCCAGCCCCCGTGCGGCCCTTCGACGCCCTCTCACATCTTCGCTTTCAACGCGGTGCCGAACACCTTCACGATCTTGGTCCCCGCGCCATCGCCGAATATTTGACCGAGGTGGCGGCGATCATCGGCGGATTCCCCGCGATGCTGGCCACGCTGGAGGAGTACCAGCGCCGGTTAAATCCGGATATGCTGCGCGCGGCCGGCGGAGACCGGTTCCCGCCGCGGATGCTGGCGGAGGCGCCCCGATGACTGGCGCCCTTCCCGCCACCTCTCGGGACAAGCTCGGCAAGATCCTCGTCATGCTTGGTTCGCCCGACCCCGACAAACGCGCCCTTGCTGGTCAGGCCGCGCATCGGCTGATCACGGAGGCCGGTTTGAGGTGGCCGCAGGTGCTCAGGCCGCCGCCGGTCGAGAAGCCGCTTCCCGAGTTGGGCGTATGGCGCAAGACCGCCGCTCAGTGCCTCACCAAACCGGAACTGTTGCGGAAATGGGAGATTTCTTTCCTCCGCGACCTGCCTGGGTTCAGGCGCCTTTCGACCAAACAGCGTTACGTGCTCAAAGAAATAGCGGACCGGATGCTGGGGGCGGACCGATGACCAGCATGCTGTCTCACGATGTCGAGCGGCTGGCACTGCTCGGATGGCGCCTTCACCCATCATCGCGCTTCAGCCGGGCCGCCTGCATCAAGGGCGCGGCCGAGGCGGCGACGCGCGACCTCGATCAACTGGCGTGGTGGTCGAGGGAATTTCCTGGCTGCAACTGGCGCGTTGTCATGCAAGGCTCCTCCGTCTGGAGCCTCGACGTTGACGCGCCCGGTCCGGATCACGCGGCCGATGGGATCACCGCCCTGGCGGACCTGGTGACCGCGCATGGCCCGCTGCCGCCAAGACCCATGACCCGATCCGGCGGCGGCGGGTTCGCCTTGTTCTTCCGCCACGACGGCGAGCCGATCGCCGGCCAGAGCGGCACGCCATCCCCTGGGATTGACCCGCGGCGCGGGCGGCTGACCGTCACGGTTCCTCCCTCGATCCATCACCGGACCCGCCTCCCCTACCGCTGGATCACCCCGCCGTGGGAACTGCCGCCGCCGCCCGCTCCGGCATGGCTGCTGAAGCTCGTGGCCCCGCCACCCCCGCCACCTCAACCCGCGCCTCCGCCAAGGCGCCTGGACCATCCCGGACAGCGACGGCGGTACGCCGTGGCGGCGTTGCGGCACGCGGCGGACCGGGTCGCGCTGGCCCCGCCGGGCGGAAGGAACTTCAGTCTGAACAAAGAAACGTTTTCCCTGTCCCGGTTCATTGGCGAGGGCGCGCTCGATGCCTCTGAGGTGTGCGAAGTCATGGCCTGGGCTGGCAGGCAGGCGGGCCTCGACCGGGCCGAGATCGAATTGACCGTGGGAAGTGCCCTCCAGGCGCGGGGGCGTGCGCAATGAACGACCAAATTATCATCGCCGACGCCATCGGCCGCGGGTTCGATGCCACCAGGCGTCCCGCCGCCTCCGCACCCGAGGAAGGGTGTTTTTCAGACGATGCCCTCGCCGCGCGCTTCACCGAGGCGCACGCGGGCACCCTCCGCTACGTCAGCGCGTGGGGAAAATGGCTGATCTGGGATGGCTCCGTCTGGGCCTTCGATGGCACGATGAAGGTCTTCGACCTCGCCCGCGCCATCTGCCGTCAGGCGGCCACGGAAACGGGCAAGCCGAGCCTCACCGCGGCGATCGCCAGCGCGAAAACCGTCGCCGCCGTCGAACGCCTGGCCAAGGCCGACCGGGCGCACGCGGCCACCGTTGACCAGTGGGACGCGGACCCGTGGCTGCTGAACACGCCCGGCGGCGTGGTCGATCTGCGGACGGGGAAGTCACGGCCCCACCGGCCAGACGATCATTGCACCAAGATCACCACTGCCCCGCCCGGCGGCGAATGCCCGCTCTGGCACCAGTTCCTCGCCAGGATCACGGGTGACGATGGCGCGCTTCAGGACTTCCTCATGCGCGCGGCCGGCTACACACTGACGGGCAGCACCCGCGAACACGCGCTGTTCTTCGGGCACGGCACCGGCGGCAACGGCAAGGGTGTCTACCTCAACACCCTGACCGCCATCATGGGCGGATACGCGGCCGTGGCGCCCATGGAGACCTTCGTGGCCAGTTCATCCGACCGCCATCCCACCGAACTGGCGGCCCTGCGCGGCGCACGGCTGGTGACCGCCCAGGAGACCGAGGAAGGACGGGCCTGGGCCGAGGCGAAGATCAAGGCCCTGACCGGCGGCGATCCGATCACCGCGCGGTTCATGCGGCAGGACTTCTTCACGTTCACCCCGCAATTCAAGCTATTCGCCGCGGGCAACCACAAGCCAGGCCTCCGGGGAGTGGACGAGGCGATCAAACGCCGGCTGCACCTGATACCCTTCGCCGTCTCGATACCCGCCGCCGAGCGCGACCCCGAGCTGATGGAAAAGCTGAAAGCTGAATGGCCCGGCATCCTCGCGTGGGCGGTCGAGGGGTGCCTCCACTGGCAGCGCATGCGCCTCTCGCCCCCACCGGCCGTCACGGACGCGACCGGCGAATACCTGGAGGCCGAAGACGCCATGGCCCTGTGGCTGGAGGAACGATGCAAGCGGGTTGGGTACGGCATCACCGAGACCGGCGCGCTGTTCAGAGACTGGCGCAAATGGGCCGCCGCCGCGGGCGAGGATCCGGGATCACAGAAACGCTTCAGCCAGGCCCTGGAGGCCCGAGGCTTCGAGCGGTGCCGGGTCCATGGCGGCCGGTACGCCGTCAAAGGCCTGGTGTTCGCGGTCGATCCCCCGCGAACTGAGCCGGAACACGAGCGGGACTGACCGGCTGGTGAAGGATGGTGAAGGATTTCCTGTATATCACCGTATACATGTGCGGGCGCGTAACGCCGATAATGCAGGAACCCCTCACCATCCTTCACCACGTTTTTTGAGACGCGAGGGAAGGCGGGTAATGTCAGACGGACAAAACGCGAAATGTCCGGGTTTGTCCGTGTCCGTCCGGGGCCGATCCAACCGGCAGACACCGACAAATCGGGCCGTGCCGGGGTTGTCGGGTTTAGTCCGGCTCGACACCGCGCCTCATGTGAATCCCGTCCTTCCGCCGCGCACGCGCCGCGCCTCGCCGATGCCTTCCGATGCCCTCCAGGCCGCGCATGGGCCGGTCAGACCACCCGGACGGCGCATCCTCGGCGAGGGATCGGGACGTGACCGGCGCCCTTGATCCATCGCCTCATCACGGCGCGTTCCTGGTCATGGCGTGTCCGGCGCGGTGGCCAAAACGGGAGTTTGCAGACCCACAGATTATAAATCAGCCTCTCCCATGGCGAATTGTGTATGGGAATCGGAGGGTTATCCGTTAATTGCCTTGGACATGTCCGAACAATGTCCGCAAACGCCCGAAAAACCGCTCCGGAAACGCATTCCGGACACCAAACGGCCCGGCCTCGACCTCCGCACGAGGCGGGGGAGGATGCTCAAGGAGATCCGTTCCGAGCTTGTCCGGCACATCGGCGGACGGCCAAGCGCGACCCAGGCCGCGATAATCGAGCAGATCGCGCAGTTGCGGCTTCGGATCACCCTCATGGATCACCGCTTCGCAGCCAGCGGCGCCCTGACCGATCACGACTCCAGGACATATTTGGCATGGTGCAACACCGCAACGAGGCTGACCTTCCGGCTTGGCCTCAAAGGCAAGGCGGACCAAGGCATGGACCTGGGAAGCTATCTTGCCGCTCGCGACACGCCCGCCGGGCCTCAGGCGGCGGCGAAGCCATCCGACCATCCCAGCGAGGCCCCCGCGCCATGACCCGCCCTGGCCCCCTTGGGGGTGGGGGGAGGGCGGCACCCCCTTTCCCCCCCCTCCGCCAAGGCGCGCTGCCCCCTCACGCGAAAAATAATATTTTCCCCCCGCCGTCTGTCGCCTGATGAACATCCTCCAGGCCGTTGACGATCCGGCGCTGTTCGGCGCCATGTTCCCTCCCAAAAGCTGGGGGCCGTGGCGCGTGTTCCTGGCCGCTCTGTTCGCCCTTGAAATAAATGATGAGGCGGCCGAGGTTTACCGTCGCCACACCGGCCGGGAGACACCGCCGGGCGAACCCTTCCGGGAAGCGGCCCTCATCTGCGGCAGGCGAGGCGGGAAGTCGCGTGTGCTGGCGCTGATCGCCGTATTCCTGTCCGCGTTCCGGGATTACCGTTCCTATATCGTTCCGGGTGAGGTGCCAACCGTGGCGATCGTCGCCGCAGACCGGAGACAGGCCAAGGTCATTCTTCGTTACGCGATCGGCCTGATGCGGTCGGTTCCGATGCTGGAGGCGCTGATCGCCGATGAGCTGGCGGAGTCCGTCACCCTCACCAACGGCGTAACGATCGAGGTTCACACCGGCTCGATTTCCTCGCCGCGCGGCAGGACGTTCATCGCGGTTCTCTGTGACGAGATTGCCTTCTGACGCAGCGAGGATGCGGCAAATCCGGACATTGAGGTTATCGCGGCCGTCCGCCCCGGCCTCGCCAGCATTCCCGGATCGATCCTGCTCATGGCCAGTTCGCCGTACGCCAAGCGTGGCGTTTTGTGGACCACCTTCCGCAGCCACTATGGGCGGGATGGCGCGCGGGTGCTGGTGTGGAAGGGCGCCACGCTGGAGATGAACCCCACCCTCGACCCTGCCCTGGTCACGGCGGCCTTTGAGGACGATCCGGCCAATGCGGCCGCGGAATATGGCGCGGAGTTCCGGAGCGACATCGCGGCATTCGTTTCGCGGGAGGTGATTGAGGCCTGCACTCCGGCGGGCCGGTTCGAGATCCCGCGTCAGTCCGGTGTCAAATATGTCGGGTTCACGGATCCCTCAGGCGGGAGCAGCGATGCGATGGTGTTGGCGGTCGCGCACAGGGAAGGCGAAACGGCGATCCTTGATGCCATCCGGGAGGTCAGGCCGCCCTTCTCGCCGGAAGCCGTCACGCGGGACTTCGCCGCCGTGCTCAAGACCTATGGCGTCTCGACGGTTCACGGGGACCGTTACGCTGGCGAATGGCCACGGGAGCGGTTCTCAGAGCACGGCATAAAATATGAACTGAGCGACCGCCCGAAAAGCGACATTTACCGCGACTGTCTGCCGCTCCTGAACGCGGGCCGCGTGGAATTGCTCGACCTGCCCCGGCTGGCCACCCAACTGATCAACCTGGAGCGGCGCACGACGCGCGGCGGCAGGGACTCGATCGACCACCCGCCCGGCGCGCATGACGATCTCGCGAACGCCGCCGCCGGGGCTTTGCTGCTGGCGAAAGCCCCCGGCCCGGCGCCCGCGCGCTTCATCCGCGTCGATATTTTTTCGAGATGACACCATGACGAAGGAAAAAAATAAATGACTGTTTTCGCGAGAATTGAGGCGGGGCTGGTGGCGGAGATCGCCGCCACGCCGCCTGGCTATCAAAACGCGGTAGACATGCGCGTTATCTGGGTGGATGTGACGAGCAAAAGCCCTCAGCCATCCGTGGGATGGGAAGCCAACGTTTTCGATTCCCTCGACAGCCCCATATCGTTCTTCGCGCCGGCGAACTGGACCTTCAGGCCACCGCTGCCGGATGGCGCGTCGGTCCGTTATGGTGAAGCCAGGGGCGCGGACCTGGTCACGGCTTCCCCCCTCAACGAGCAACGGAATTTCTTCACTTGCAACACGCCTGGAGCCGGCGTCCGGCTGGCCTCGACCTGGACGGCTGGCCTCATTCAGTCAGTGGTGAACCTCGGCCCCCACCCGATGCGGGTCTACCCGCCGGTGACAGGGCAAATCGAAAATCTGAACACGCACACTCCAATCATCCTCGCCGCAAAGGCCCGCGCCGATTTCTACCCTCAAACCTCTCTTCAATGGCACTCACGATGAATCAGAATTTGCCTCCGAAACGACAATCAGGCGAGATCACCAATTTCCTGCTTTATGCCGAGGCCCGGCGCCGCTGGCCCGGCTATCACGTCAGTCAGGAAATGCTGACGGACGCGGCGAAAATCACCGGCCAACCGTTCCATGTTCCAGCAACGAACGAAAATTGCCGTGACCTATACAGGGAAATGGAGGATGGAAACCGCGCCCGCCAAAGGGAGGAAGCCACCCGCCGTGATCTTGCCAACATGAAACGGAATTTTGGCCCGCTCGAAACCGCCAGCGGAAAAGGAGCCTGACCCATGGCCCAGGCCGCCACCCTCGAAACGTCCGCGCCACCGCCGGAACCCGGCACCGAGGCGCGGCAGGCCCACGCCGCGGCACTGGAGAACCACCGGCAGGCCCTTGAGCGCACGAGCAAGGCGGAGGCCGCGCACCGCAACACCATCGCC
>JAYVCG010000429.1:0-4832 GCA_043750075.1 Acetobacteraceae bacterium
TCCGAACCTCCGTCTGCTCAGCGTTTAAGCGGACGGCGCCGCGCGCACGGACCCTTGACCACCAAACTCCCCCTGGCTCACCCCAGCTCGAACCAGAAATCCAGCACATCGCCCTTCCGGTGTTCCGCGAACTTCGTCATGACCCTGGTGCCAATCGCCAGCTTTTCCGCCGCAACGCGCGGGTCTGTCAGATCGACGCCCTTGAAATACCCGCCAAGCGCCGTGTCCGCGCCATCCAGCAGCACGTACCCGAACGCATAAGGCGGCGGCGGCAGATTGTTGAACTCCTCATAGACGAAGGTGAACGCCTCGACCCGTCCGCCCGGCCCGACCTCCACCCAGTCCGTCGTCGGCAGCAACGTTTCATCGGAAAACGAGCGCGGCGGCACCAGCACGCGGCCGCTTTTGGCGCAGCGTTTACCGAAAATCTTCTTATGATCCCGAAGCTGGGTGAAGAAATAACTCGCCGTCTCACCCAGCGCGTGGTCGTAGGTGATGCTCCAGACTTCCTGGCGGCCCAACAGTTCCATTGTTTGTCTCCTATGCCTCAATGACCATGGTGCCGAAGATCTGATGATCGCCGCCATTGCCGCTCGCGATGCCGACGCGGGCGCCCTCGACCTGATACGCGCCCGCGCGGCCCCAGACCTGCAACGCGGTCTCCGCTACCCGCGCCATGGCGGTGACGGCGATGGCGTTGGTGCACAACGTCCCGCCCGAGGGATTGACCGGAATGCGCCCGCCCAGTTCGAACTCGCCATCGCGCAAGCGGGGAATGGAATCGCCGAACTTCGAGACCAGCCGGGCCGCGTCAATGGCATGATATTCGGTGTTGCTGAATGGCGCGTACAGTTCCGCGACATGCACCTGCTTTTCCGGATCGGTGATCCCCGCCATGCGATACGCTTGCTCGAACGAGCGGCCAAGCGCGTGCGCGCCCGAATGTTCCGCGGTCGGGTTCGGCCCCATGCGGTCACCCATCCAGTACGTCTCCGCCCGGCAGGCGACCCCGGTGATCCACACGGCGTCGAGCTTGTTATCTTTGATGAACTGCTCCGACGCCAGCACCATCGCCGCCCCGCCAGAGGATTGCGGGCAGCAATCCAGCAGCTTGAGCGGCCAGGAGATGCAGCGCGATTCCATCACATCGTCGATCGTCACGATCTTGCGCAGATGCGCCCGCGGGTTCAACGCGGCCTGACGGCGGTTCTTCACCGCCACGTAAGCCATGTCCTCCTCGGTCATGCCATGTTGTTGCATATAGCGCACGGCCGACATCGCCAGCATGTTGATGGTGCCAAGCGGCAAGGCACGCTCGTAGGTCGGATCCCAGATCTTGTTCAGGACGGACTGCGAATCCCCGCACTCACCCACCTTGTCGGCGCCCGCCGTCAACACGACATCGCAGACACCGGAGGCGATGTGATAATACGCCGCCGTGACGGAGGAAATCCCGGTGGCGCCGCCGGTGTTGATGCGCAGGAAACGTTTGTTCCGCCCCCCCACGGCATCGACCCCGAGCCGCTCCGCGTTGCCGATCCCCACCATCGCGTCGGGCGACAACGAGTAAACCACCGCGTCGATGGCGTCGAAGTCGAGGCCCGCGTCCAGCATCGCCGGCACCACGGCTTCCCGCACCAGGTCGGGATAGCTCGCGTCGTCGCGGCGCGAGCGGAAATTCGACTGGCCGATGCCGATGATGCCCACCCGGTCGTTGCTCATGGCGTGGCTCCCAGGATGACGGCCGATTGATACTGCATGGCGAAGCCGCTGCCCGCGTGCGCGAGGCCCAGTTGGGCGCCTTCCAGTTGATGCGGACCGGCGCGGCCGCGCACCTGATTGGCGATCTCGGCGATGCGGATCAGGCCGGTGCAGAACACCGGATTGAAGGTGATGACACCGCCGGACAGATTGACCGGCGAACGGCCGCCGCGGGTGAACCAGCCCTCGGCCATGCGCGCGGCGATCTCGGCGCGCGGGCACAGACCAAGCGCGTCATAGGCGATCAGTTCGGAATAAGCGGTGGCGTCAGTGATCTCCACCACGTCGAAGGCGGTGGCGGGATCGGTGATGCCTGCCTCAGCGTAAGCCTGCCGCGCCGCCTCCACCAAAGCGGGCGCGGTGGCGAGATCGCGGTCGCCCAGAAACGCCGCCTCGGTGGCCCATCCCATGCCGCGCAGCCAGGCGGGGTGGGTGAAATTGCGTTCGCTGACGAAATCCTTGCCCGCCAGCACCATCGCCACCGCGCCCGTCACCGGCACGGTGGTCAGCCGCCCGGTCAGCGGCCAGCGCGCCGGACCAGGACCGGGCCGCACCGGCGGATCGGGCCAGGCGACGGCGGCATGACGGCGGTTCTTCACCGCCACCGTTTCCGCCAGCACCCAGGCATTCGGCCACACATGATTCAACGCCGAGGCCTGCAACGCATGAGCGGAAAGCTCATCCAACGGTAGCGCCCGGTGAAAATACGGATCGGCGCCGAGACGCTGCGCCTCGGACATGGACGAAACCTCGGTCGGGCTCCAGGACACCACCAGTTGCGTGCGGAACTGGCCTGAGGCCACCCGCAGCGCGCCCAGTACGAACGCATGTTCCGACGATGAGGGCGTGGACAGGATGTCCCGGTCCACGCCGCCGGTGGGACCGGAGGCCATCATCACCGAGATCGCACGGCCATCGAACTGGTCGTTGCACCCGACAACGATCCCGTCGATATCCTCGATCGTCAGTCCCGCGTCGGCGAGCGCCGCCTGGGCGATGTCATAGATGATTTCCTCCAACGAACGATCGCGGCCCGTGATGGCGGGACGGATCGCGCAGCCGACGATGGCAGGCTGAACTTTATAGCGCATGAGCTTACATACCACCGGGATAGGTTGGGCCGCCACTACCCTCGGGCGTCACCCAGTTGATATTCTGCGTGGGATCCTTGATGTCGCAGGTCTTGCAATGCACGCAGTTCTGCGCGTTGATCCGCAGCCGCGGTTTGCCTTCCATCTCCTCAATCTCATACACGCCCGCCGGGCAATACCGTGTCTCCGGGCTGTCATACTGATTGAAGTTGATGTCGATCGCCTTCGCCGGATCGAGCAACTGCAAATGCGAGGGCTGGTTTTCCGCGTGGTTGGTGTTGCTGATGAACACCGAACTCAGCCGGTCGAAGGTCAGCTTGCCGTCGGGTTTCGGATAGACGATCGGTTGCGCCGCGTTCTTGTTGACCAGCGTCTCGTGATCGGCGTGCGGATGATGCAGCGTCCAGGGCGCCTTGCCGCGAAACAGGAACGTGTCGATGGCGGAATACAGTACCCCGCCATAGGTGCCCCATTTCGCGAAGGCCGGACGCAGGTTGCGGACCCGTTCCAGTTCCTCCCACACCCAGCTCTCGCGCAAAGCTTCCGGATAGGCGGTGAGCAAGGCGGGCGCGTCATGCGTCAGCGCCTCGGCCACCGCCTCGGCCGCCACCATGCCGGATTTCATCGCGGTGTGGGTGCCCTTGATCTTCGGCACGTTCAGGAAACCGGCGGAATCGCCGATCAGCGCGCCGCCGGGGAAAATCAGCGTCGGGATCGACTGCAACCCGCCCTCGCTGATGGCGCGCGCGCCGTAGGAGATGCGGCGCCCGCCCTCGAAATGCCCGCGCATGTCGGGATGGGTCTTGAAGCGTTGCATCTCCTCGAACGGGGACAGGTACGGGTTCTTGTAATCCAGGCCCACGACAAAGCCGAACGAGACCAGGTTCTCGCCGAAATGATACAGGAACGAGCCGCCATAGGTGTCGGCCTTCAGCGGCCAGCCAAACGTGTGCTCGACCAGGCCAGGCCTGTGGTTCTCCGCCGGGATTTCCCACAATTCCTTGACGCCGATCCCGTAGGTTTGCGGCTCATGTCCTTCCCGCAGGTTGAACCGGCGCATCAGGTGCTTGGTCAGCGAACCGCGGCAGCCTTCGGCGAACAGTGTGTATTTGGCGCGCAGCTCCATGCCGCGCTGAAAGCTGTCCGTGGGCTGGCCGTCCTTGCCGATCCCCATGTCGCCCGTGGCGATGCCAACGACGCGGCCGTCTTCCTCCAGCACCTCGGCCCCGGCGAAACCGGGATAAATTTCCACGCCCAGTGCCTCGGCCTGCACGCCCAGCCAGCGGACGACATCGCCGAGGGAGACGATGTAGTTGCCGTGGTTGTTCATCTGCGGCGGCGTGGGCAGGCGGGTGGAGGCGACCTCGGTGAGCCACAGGAACCGGTCCTTCAGAGCCGGGGTGTGCAAGGGAGCGCCTTTTTCCCTCCAGTCAGGGATGAGTTCGTTCAGCGCGCGCGGTTCCAGCACTGCGCCGGACAGAATATGCGCGCCGATTTCCGCCGCTTTCTCCACGAGGCACACGCCCAGATCGGGCGCCACCTGTTTCAGCCGGATCGCCGCCGCGAGGCCCGCGGGCCCGCCGCCAACGATCACCACGTCGAACTCCATCGCCTCGCGTGGGGGCAGCGCCTCCGCCATCGTCAACTCCTCCGGTTTCGTGCATACTTCTTAACGGACACCGGCATGGTCGCGCAAAGCCCCTGGTCCTGGCACGGCCGGGCACGTGGAAGCCAAACAGGCGGTTGCGGTTCTCCATCCAGGGACAGCCCCTTCATTCCTCCCCCGAGACAGCCCCCGGCAAATCCGTCCCCTCGTAGAACGCCACGACCGGGATCTCGATGCCGATCTCCGGCATGGAAAGCACATCGCCCTCCGTCAAAGCGGTCGTGGTCCAGGCTGTCTCGCCCTGGGCACGGGCGTGAACGGTCAGGCCAATACTGGCATGTTCCAGGATGACGTAACGGCGGATGCTCGGGACG
>JAYVCG010000430.1:0-3591 GCA_043750075.1 Acetobacteraceae bacterium
GTCCGGCAACGTGCTGCTGGCCGCCGTGGTCGCCTATCAGGTGGGAATGCTGGTGTTCGGGCCGCTCGACCGGGTGCTCGACACGCGCAAATGGATCGCGTTCGGCGGCACGCTGGCGGTCGCCGCGATCCTGGGAACGCTGGCGCTGGCGGGACAGCCGCCCGCGTGGCTCGCCATCGCGGCGATCGTGGGGATTGGGTTCGCCAGCTCCTCCAGCACCATGATCATGGCGCATGGCCGCGCCATCTTCCCCGACCGCCTGATCGGGCGCGGCATGGCCACCCTGAACACCAGCGTCATGCTGGGCGTCGCCTGCATGCAAACCCTGTCCGGCGTGATCCTCGGCCTGTTCGATCCGCTGGATGGCGGCGCCCGCCCGGAACTGGCCTATCGCGCCCTGTTCGGCTTCATGTGCGTGGTGCTGCTGGTGGCGGTGACGGTCTATGCCCAGGCGCCCGATGTGAAACCCAGTGACGAGCGCCGCGGTCAGGGCGGGTGAGGGGCGAAGCCGCCCCGGTGGACGGGTCCAGGAGGAAGGGGCCGTGCCAGCGCCGCATCGCCGTTCATCGTGAGCACGTCATGAGATGTCTCGCATGCGTATCACGGGTCCGTTTCTCGGGCGCGGGGGCGGAAAGACCGCTTTTTTAACACAGAGTTCGCAGGTGAGGCCACGAAGCACACAGAGCCTCGCACACCGCGCGAAGCGCCCTGACCCGCGCCGCGCGGGCGGAAGTCAGGAAAACATCACCACGAAGGCGCCAGGAGTTTCTCGCGCATGCAACGAGACATCTTTGTGTCTTTGTGCCTTTGTGGTGATATTTCTTACCGCCCGCGGTTCAAAAACGGGTACTGGGCCATGCGCGCGCCGGTGAACGCCGCACCGCTCCAGTTTACGTGCAAACGGGACGTGTCACCGCGGCTTCTGGAATTTCAGCACGAACTCATCCACTGGCGTGGGATTACGGAACACGGCGGCGGTGCGCGCGTCCTCCGGGTGATGCAGGAAATCGGCGCTGGAGACGAAGGTGAAACCGGCGGCCTCGATCTCGGCGCGTACTGTTTGCTCGGCGACGCGGTGGTATGTCTTGCTCACCGTGGCGCCGTCCTCGGGCCGTGCCGCGTGGTCGGCGATGACCAGGAAGCCGCCCGGTTTCAGCGCGTCGAACAGCGCCTTGTTCATTTTCGCGCGATCGACCCCCATGTGGATCGTGTCGTGATACGCGAAGAAGAAGGTGATCAGGTCGAGGTTCCGTGTTTCCGCCGGCACCGGATCGTCGAACGGGCGCACCAGCACGGTGACATTGGCCATGGCAGAGGGGGCCATGGCAGAGGGGGCCATGGCGGGGGAGGCCATGCGTGCGCGCAGTTTCTCCGACTGCGCGCCGATCTGGGCGTGGACCTTGCCGGTGGGGCCGGTGGCGCGGGCCATCAGTTCGGTGCTGTAACCAGCCCCGGCGCCCATGTCGAGCACCGTTGCTCCGGTTTTTGGCGCGGCGAAATCGAGCAGCCTGACCGGGTCGCGCCGTTTGTCGGTCTGACGATCGGCCTCCGTCCGGTCCGGCGCCGCCACGATCGCCGCGTAGTCCTGCGCATGGGCGGTGGCGAGGCCGGTGGCGGCCAGCAAGGCAAAGCCCAGGGTGAAGGCGGCCGCGGCGCGAAGCACGGTATGGCGGGTGGCGGTCTGGCGGGTAACGGTGAGTGTCATGATGCGTCTCTCCCGGCGCGTTTGCTCCACGCGGCCCGATAAAGCGGCCGAGGTCAAGGGCCGTTCGCGAACATCCCGTCCGAGGACCATTCCGAAATCATGATGGAAACTGTCCGTGCCGGGGGGAAGGGCCGGACTGACAGGGAGTATCAGCCAGAATGAGAATGGCGATATTCTCATGATGCGATGGAACGAAAGTGGTGGCCCGCGCGTTAACCCCCCCAGTGGGGCAAGGTTGCGGCATGCTTCCCATCGAACGGAGCCTGAAGCGAGACATGGCGGCGGGGGTGGAAATGGATTGCGCGACTGAGGGCGGCAGGGCCAGCTTCAAGGCGCTCCTGCCGCCGCCCGCATGCCCCGGTCCAGATTTGTTTGAAGGGTAGATCATGAGCGACACGGTCCTCGCCGGACTCAAAATTCTCTTGGTCGAAGATGAAGTACTGATTTCATTGCTGATCGAGGACATTCTCACCGAGGAAGGCTGCACGATTGTCGGCCCTTTCGACCGGGTGCCGGCGGCTTTGCGGGCGGCGCGCGATGAAGCGATTGATCTGGCGCTTCTGGATGTGAATGTCGCCGGGGTGAAAGTCTATCCGGTCGCCGAAATCCTGGCCGCCAGACGGATCCCCTTTTTGCTTCTGTCCGGCTATGGCCGTCAGGCGGTCCCTCCCGAACATCCAGAGTGGCGCGTCTGCGGCAAACCGTTCCGGCCGGAGAATTTGGTTGCCATCTTGAGGGAACAGGCCCAGGCACGGTGAGGGAGGCGCGGGGGGCGGTGGCAGCGGAACCGGCAGTTCGATCCATCGCCCGTTCTCCTGAGCAGCCGCCTCCCTTTCCCGCGAGACGTTGATCTTTCCGGGCGCTGCCTGTTTCGCACTGGTCTGGGCCGCCGCCGGCAAATCGCGCGGTCCATGGCATGGTGCGTGGGATCATGCTCACCTGCCGCGTGCCTTCCAGCCCGTCATCATGGCCAGCCTGACCGTCACCGGCACCCGCCCGTCCGCCCCGCGCATCGCCGCCAGCGCCGCCGGGAACAGCGCCGCCGGAGGCACGCGGCGCGCGCGCGCGCGCACCGCGTTCGTTTCGCCCGCCGCCCGCAAATCGCGCAATAATTGCAAAGGATCGGCGTAACGCACCACGATTTCCTCCAGATCAACCACCGGCGCCGCGAACCCCGCCCGCTGCAACAACCCCGCGCAATCCCGCAAATCCGGAAACGGCGACACCCTGGGCGATACACCACCAAGTAACGAAATCTCCGCTTCGGTCAGCGCGGCGCGTAGTTCGCCCAGACTGCCGAGGGCGGGCATGGAGGCGAGGAAAAGTCCATCGGGGCGCAACGCCTGGCGGATCTGGATCAGCGCGCCCGGCAAATCGTTAATCCAATGTAATGACAGGCTGGCCACGATCAGATCGAGGGAACCCGGCGCGAACGGACAAAACTCCTCATCCGCCACGACCGCCAGACCGCCGTTCAGCCGCGCCATCGGCGCCGACAGATCGGACGAGACCACCGCGATGCCGCGCGCGCGCAACAGCGGCGCCACGACGCCGCGCCCGCCGATGTCCAGCGCCAGATCGAACGTGCCAGTCATGTCATCCAGCCGGTCGAGCAGGCGTTCCGCCCCATCGCGCAGCAAATCCGCGACGGCGCCCACGGTCCGGGCCGCCCGGTCGCGATGCCGCCGCACCGAGCCGCGATCGAATACCAGCATGGAGTCCATGCGCGGTCCGGTATCAGCCCAGAGCATGGTTGCCAAGCGCCTTGGCCCGCCGCTACCGTCTCCATCTCCAGGGGAGGCCGGAGCCATGAACTACATTCATCCGAAAATGCTGCGCGGCTGGCTGAGCGACGGCCAGGAACTGGCGTTGCTCGACGCGCGGGA
>JAYVCG010000431.1:0-5710 GCA_043750075.1 Acetobacteraceae bacterium
TCCAGCAGCGCGATGCCCGCGCCCGCCTGGGTGCGGCTGCTGAACACCGTGCCCGCGTTGGTCACCGCGCCCGCCGTGCCCGCGACGCGGATGCCGTAATTGCCGCTGGTGATCGCCCCGCCCGCCGCGTTGGTGACGGCGCCGCCCATGAGCAGGTTGATGCCCGCGTTGCCGCTGCCGCTGATCGAGCCCAGATTGGTCACGGTGTTGACGGCGTTGAGCGCCACCACGCCCGCGAACGGGCTGGTGATGGTGCCGCCCGCCTGATTGACCACCGCCGCGGTGCCAAGGGTGAAAATGCCGTAGCGTCCGGCGGAAATGACGCCGCCGGAGGTGTTGGTGACGCCGCCGCCCGCGCCAAGCACGATGCCGAAGCCTTGCGTGGTGCTCGCCGCCGTGATCGATCCGGCGTTCACCACGCTGCCCGCCGCGCCAAGCACCACCCCCTCCAGCGGGCTGCTGATGACGCCGCCCGCGGCGTTGCTGACCCCGCCGCCGTTCAGGAACACTCCCGCGCTGAGGGCGGTGAACACATGCGTCGTGGCGCTATAGGAAAAGCCCGGCGTGGCGGTTTGCGCGGCGCCGATGCTGCCCTGGTTGACCACGGTGCCAGCGCCCGCGATCGACACGCCGAACCCGTATCCGCCGATTCGCGCGCCGGTCAGGTTGGTCAGCGCCGCGCCTCCCGCCAGGGCGATCCCGCTGCCGCTGCCCGCCGTCGTCCCGGTCGCCTGCACGGTATTGCCGTTGGTGATCGTCCAGTAAAACCCCAGACTGCTTTGCAGCGCCGTGCCCGAACCGTTGAGCACGATGCCGCCCGCGCCAATGCTGAGCGGATCGTCCCCCGTGTTCGTCAGCGTCAGGCCATTCGCATACAGGCTGGTGATCGTCCTCGGCATCGCGCGCTCCACGTCAGGGCCGGGGCGGGGACCCTGGCTCGCGTTGTTGTAGACGGTGCAAATCGCCTGAGTCGAATGCCGGGAGCGTTACAGCCAGGGACCGTGGCGAAGCCTGGGAATGACTACGCCGATCAGGCCGTGTCCCTGACCGTCATGCGCGGTGCCTGTCCGGAAAGTTCGCCTGTGTTCGTGCCGCCGGAAAGATTTTCACCACGGAGTTAGCCAGCGTCCGGCCTGGCCGCACCCCCATGAGTGTAAATGGCGGATTTCCACGGTTTTTCCCAAGTCCGGATTTCTATTTACATGGTAGACGCACGGAGAACCACGAAGACGCACGGAGATTTGTCTCGCCCGGCGCGGCACGGGTCACGATGCTTTCCTTCTCCGTGCGTCTTCGTGGTTCTCCGTGATCTCCGTGGTGAGACCTTCCGCCCCGCGGACCGCACGGACTTTCCGCATGGACACGCGGGACGGGGGAACGCTCCGGTCCCGGCGGCGATCCTCGTCCATGCCCTACACCCGCCGTATGTTCCACATATAAGGACCTGTCGCCTCGATCATGCCGGTCAGATTGGCGCGATGCGCGGTCAGGATCTGGAACAAGCCCAGGGGAACACTGGGCACCTGGTCGAAGGCGCGGGCGTGGATGGTGTCGCAGATCGCGTCGCGCTCGGCCTCGGTCGGCGCCCGCAGCCATTGGTCGGTCAGGGCTTCCATGGTGTCGTCCTTGTACCAGCCGAACCAGCCGGTGGCGCCAAGCCCGCGAATTTGGCTGTGCTCGGGCGGCGCGAAGCGGATGGTGGACGGGCCCCAGGTGTGCAGCACGGACCACCCGCCCTTCTCCACCGGCTCGCGGGAGCTGCGGCGTTGCGCCACGGTGCCCCAATCGGTGGCGGCCATTTCGACGTTGAGGCCGATCTTCACCATCATGTCGTGCGTCACATCGCCCAATGGCCCGACGGTGACGAGATCGGTGGGGTTGAGCAGAACGGCTTTTTCCCCCTTGTAGCCGGACGCCTTCAGGATCGCCCGCGCCCGTTCAATGTCGCCGCCCATCGCCTGGGCGCCCATTTCCTTGCCGTAACGCGTGCCGCATGGGAACATCGACTTGCACAATTTGTACAGCGAAGGATCGTTCCCCGTCACCGAGGTCATGTAATCGCTCTGATTGGCGCCCATCATCACGGCCCGCCGCACATCCACGTTGTTGAACGGCGCGTGCAGGTGATTGAAACGCATCACCCCGTTGAACCCGGTCGGATTGGCGAGGCCGAATTTGATGTCGGGGCTTTTCCGCAGCATCGGCGCCAGGTCAGGTTGCACATGCTCGTACCAATCGATCTCGCCGGAGAGCAGAGCGGCGGCGGCGGTGGCGGAATCGGTGATGACCTTCCACTCGATCCGGTCGAAATGCGCCACCTTGCCGCCCGAGGACCACTCCGCCGGTTCCTGTCTTGGTTGATATCCGTCAAAACGCGCGTAGACGGCGGAGGCGCCGCTGACGAACTCATCTTTGACGAAACGATACGGGCCAGAGCCCACGGTGTCTGAAATTTGCTTGAACGGATCGGTTTTCGCGAACCGCTCCGGCATCATGAACGCGACCGAGGCGCCCCCCCGCGCGATCGCATTGATGAAAGTGGGAACTGGCGTTTTCAGCACGATCCGTATCGTCCGGTCATCCTGCGCCGTACAGGAATCGACGTAATTCCACATTGTCTGACCAATGGTTTCCCGCCGCGCCCATCGTATCAGGCTTGGAACGCAATCCTGCGCACGGACAGGCTCGCCATCATGGAACTTAAGACCATCTCGTAGCGTTATGAGATACGTGCGGCCATCGTCCGACAGTGTGTGGCCTGCCGCCATCTGCGGTTTGGTTTCGAACTTTCCGTTGGTGCCAAACAGAAGATCATACACGGCATAACCGTGATTCACGGTTGGCTGAGCGGTGGTGAAGATTGGATCGAGTAACGTCAGGTTGGCCTGTGGAACGAAACGAAGCGTGCGCACCTTGTCCTCGCGGCCAATGGCGAAACGTGTCGGCAGCGCCGCCGATGCCGCCGCCCCGCGCAGCAATGTCCTGCGTTTCATGATCCCGCACTCCCTGTTGTTTTCTCGTGGCCGCGGTGGGTCCGGTGTCCGGTCCGCCCGGCGCGAAACCCGTCCCGTCATAGCGTGCGCGGATGCGGCGGGCGAGACCATGGGGGTTCACGGCCATGGTCTCGCGCCAGAGCCCTTTTCATCATCACCCCATGGCCGGGCCAGGGGAGGGAGATGGAAAAAACGCCGCCATGCGATGTCAGGCCAGCCCATGCCAGCCACCACCCGCGTGCCAAAACCCGCCGGTCTCAGTCCAGGTCGCTTAAAAACTGACGTACCGCTCTTTCATCGTCATCCTCCGGTTCGACCGGGGGATCTCTCGCGGCACCGTGCTGGCGGGGATGCCCCGGTCGAACCGGAGGATGACGATGAAAAGGCGGCGGGTCACCCTTTAAGCGGGTTGGTCTTAGTCCACGCCGGCGCGGGTGGCGGGAGGCGGCGTGCCGGCCCGCGCCCGCGCCGCGTCAATCCGGCGGATTTCCTGATAAATCGCCTGCGTGATCTGTCTGGGCGAAAGCGCGTTCCACGCATCCCCCGGGAAGGTCATCCGCACCGCCTCGTAAGCCTGCTGGAAAATCGGATCGGTCATGGTGGAGCCTGGAGTGAGAACGCGAAACAAAAATGCGAATGCAACCCCCGTGAGCGGTGACATGCATTGACGACTCGACTACTGTTAATGCATCGTGAAAAAAACGTCAAAAGCCATTGTTCAACCAGGAATCCTGATCATGCTCCGGTCCGATGACTCGCTTTTGTCCTTTGCCGCTCAGATCGTGAGCGCGCATGTGGAACACAACGAAACCCCCGCCCGCGCGCTGCCGGCCCTGATTCGCGATGTCTACATGGCGCTGGCGGGGGTGGAGGGCACCGCGTCCGGCGTCCGGACCGTGTCCTCACCGGCACGCGGCCGCCCCCCCACCCCGGCGCGCAAAGCCGCCAGCCAGACCATCTTCGACGATCATCTCATCTGCATGGATTGTGGCCTGCACATGAAGATGCTCAAGCGTCATCTGCAAACCGTGCATCACCTTTCGCCCGCGCAATATCGCGCCAGGTGGAATTTGGCGGGGGATTATCCGATGGTGGCGCGTCAGTACGCGGATTTGCGCTCCAGCCTCGCCAAGGAAAGCGGCCTTGGCAAACGCCCGTCGGCGCGCGGGCGGTAGCGCGGCGCGGATTCAGAAGGGCAGAGCCGCTACCACCGCGCGCACCACGCCGGCCCAATCTCCCGGCGCGGCCTGACGGAACAGCCGCGCCGTCGGATACCAGGGGGTGTCGCCGCGGCCCAACAGCCAGCGCCAGTCAGGATCGAAGGGCAGCATGATCCAGACCGGCCGCGCCAGCGCGCCCGCCAGATGCGCCACGGCGGTATCAATGGAGATCACCAGGTCCATTGCCTCGATCAACGCCGCGGTGTCGGCGAAATCGCGCAACATGGCTTCATGCGTCACGACCACTCCGCCGCCCTCGAGCCACACCCGGTCCTGGGCGCGAATCTCCTTTTGCAGGCAATGAAACGCGAGGCCCGGACGGTGCAGCAACGGCTCCAGCGCCGCCGCGTTCATCGCCGAGCGCTGGTGGCTGCGCGCCGAGCCCGACCACACCACGCCAACGCGCGGCCCATGCGCCGGACCCAGATGCTGCCTCATGCGGGCGACGCGGCTGGCGGGCGTGCGTAAATAAGGAACCGCGTCCGGAATGGCCGCCAGACCGGTGCGGAACGCCAAGGGAAGACTCATGATCGAGGTCAGCAGATCGTGCTCCACGTCCGGCGCGTCCGCTGTTGTCACCTGCTCCACCTCGGGGATTTCCAGCGCCAGGGGCACCAGATCCTCATACACGCTCAGGCTGACCCGCGCGCCGCGGGCGGCGAGGGGACGGAGATAGCGGAGGCACTGGATGACATCGCCGCGGCCTTGTTCTTCCTTCACCAGCACACGCTTGCCCGCCACCTGGCCGAGGTCGAGCACGGCATGGTGCGGATGCGGCGCGTCGTGCTCCGGCGCCAGCCAGCGGGATTCGTACGCCGCCCACCCCTCCGCGTAGCGGCCAAGCGTCAGCAGCACGAGAGCTTCGTTCCAGCGCGGCACTTCAATGTCCGGCCACCGCGCGGTCAGGGCGCGCAGCACCGCCAGAGCGTCTTCGGGCCGTTCCTGACGCATGTACAGACGGGCGAATTCGTTGGCGACATCCGTGACACGTTCGGCGGATGTGTCCGCGGGCAATGCCGTCTGGAGACGCCGGAAATCCGCCTCCGCTTCCTGAAATGACCCGGCCTCGGCTCTGGCGCGGGCGAGATTGTACAAGGACGCGCTGTGGGTTGGGTCGAGCCGGAGCGCCTCCTGAAAACACCCGGTGGCTTCCTCGATCCGGTCCAGCGCGAGGAGAGCGAGGCCGAGATTGTTCAGAAGGGGGGCTTCATGCAAACCCAGTTCACGGGCGCGTTGATACAGCGCCGCGGCCTGGTCGAAGCGCCGCACGCCGCCAAAGGCATTGCCCAGATTGGACAGCAGCCTTGGGTCTTCCGGGCGCAGCGCCGCGGCGCGGGAAAGATAGCTGACACCATCGGCGCGCTGTCCCAGCCGGGTGCAGACCACGCCCAGAAGATGCAGGGCGTCGCAATGCCGCGGATCGGTTTCGAGAATGCCGAGACACACGCGCGCGGTACTGGCCAGATCACCGGCGGCGTAATGCCGTGCCGCCTCCTC
>JAYVCG010000432.1:0-3380 GCA_043750075.1 Acetobacteraceae bacterium
GAGCCACACCACGCCAAGCACCACGCCCGCGAGCACGATCCGCGACAAGGCGCCCGCGGTGGGGGACAAGGGGTTGATCATGGTTACAATATAACATTCCAATGCGCGGATCGGAAGGGGGGAAGTGGGAGGTTATCGGTGTGGAAGAATGTGGGACGGGGAGACACGCACGATCCGTCAGACCGGACAGCACGCGCCGCGGCCAAGGGGGGGTCTGGGCGGTTTTCTCCGCGCTTTTCGCATGGTCCGGCTTTAGTGTCTCATCGACGGGGCTGGTGTTCGCGATCAGCACCACCAAGATTCATCATGGAGGGCCAGAGGGGAGAACATCCGCCCGCGTCCGTCTGTGTACATGACGAAGCATGGGCCGCTTCGCGGCGGAGCGGTGGCACAGTCCATCCCTGCCCTTCTCCGGTTCTCTGGCCCTCCATGATGAATCCTTATCTTGTGCCGCCCCGCGCCGTGGCCCTGGCCTTGTTCCGCGCCGAAGATGACGGGAAATGGACAAGGCCCATTTCCCGTCGATACGTGACCGGACAGAAACAGCGCGCGTCCTCAGTAACTCGGTTTGACCGGGAACGGCGTGAGTTGAAGCTCGTGCGTCCAGCACGACCGGTCCTGCGTGTGCAGATAGTAAAACGCCTCGGCGATCTTCACCGGATTCATCACGGTATCGGGTTGCTTTTGCGCTTTCGGCAACGCCCTGGTTCCGGGGGAATCGATGGTGCCATCGATCACGATGTTGGCGACATGCACACCGTGCTCGGAATATTCTTCCGTGAGCACCTGCGCCAGCGTCCGCATCATCACCCTGGGATAATACAGCGACTCTCCGGTCATCCGCTTACGCCCGCGCAGCGACTTGGAGTTGTTAGAGAAAAAGAACGATCCCTCGCCCTTCTTCCGCATCGCCGGCAGCACTTCCTTGGCGACCAGGAACGGCCCGCGGCTGGCGATGTGCTGCGCGGTGTCGAACATCTCCACCGGCAGATGTTCCAGCAATTCTTTCTCAGGCGGAAGATCGCGGCCTTCCAGATAGCCCGCGTTGTAGATCAGCACGTCCGGATCGCCCGCCTCACGCCGGATGGTGGCGAACGCCGCCGAAACGGACTCCTGTGAAACGAGGTCCAGTTCGACGATCATGCAGTCCCCGCCCTGCTCCCGGATCGCCCCCGCCAAAGCCGACGCATTGGCCCGCGTCCGTGTCGTCAGCACAACGAAAAATCCCTCCTGGGCGAATTTCTGAGCAATGGCGCCGCCCACGCCCCACCGCGCGCCAACCGGCAGAGTGCTGTCATCCAGCGTTTTGCCGTGCGCCAGCATGGTGTTGCGGCCATCCGATTGCCATTTCGAGGTGGCGCCGACCACGACGGCGACCTGCTTGCCCTTGGCGTTGGTTTCGCGGTTTTGGCTCATTTCGAAACGTTTCCTTTTTTTGTTCGCCGTGTCATGCTAACCGCCTTTACCTCTGACGTAATGGCCCCCGTTCCGTCATCCCCCGGCCCGGCCGGAGGATCTCTCGCGGCACGGTGCCTGGCCAGATCCCCCGGCCGGGCCGGGGAATGACGGTGAAGTGCGGGGCACGTCAGCGGTTTGGTCAGTTGGTATCAGAGTCTTGTTGGTCATCTCAGCTCGACTTTCCGCAATTTCCTGGTCCGGGTCCATCACGTCATGACCCAGAAAATATCCTCATGAGCGATGATCTTTAGCGATTCATCAATCGACAAGACAGTGCCTGGTTGGGGGCGATGTGGTGGTTAATCGTGGGGAAGCCGTGAATCAGGCAAGGCCTGGGCCATGCGCCGCATGACGGCCGGATCCCTGGACCCCATCCAGGGCGCCCCCAATGGATGGGGTCCAAAGGCGAGCCTCACATAACGCGCATACGCGACGATGGCCTCCCCATCGGTATCCGGCATCGCCCGGCGCATCCCAGCACGAAATACATTCATCGCGCCGTCCTCTCCGTCTTCCCCCACCGGCTCGCCGGTCTGGGCAGGCCGAGATTCTCGCGCAAGGTGCGGCCCTCGTATTCCGTGCGGAACAGACCACGCCGTTGCAACTCCGGAATAACCATATCGACGAAATCGTCCAGCGAGCCCGGCAGCCAGGCCGGCATCACGTTGAACCCGTCCGCCGCGCCGCCGCGGAACCAGTGTTCCATCACATCGGCGACCTGCGCCGGAGTTCCCACCGCCAGCAAATGCCCGCGCGGTCCGGCATTGTGCAAACACAGTTCCCACAACGTCATGTTGTCGCGCCGCGCCGCCTCCAGCAGCAAACGCTGGCGGCTGAGCGGACCGTTGGTGTCGCCCATCTCCGGCACCGGCCCGTGCAACGGATACTGGTCCAGCCCGCCGACGCCGATCGTGTGCTCCAGCACCGCGAGGCCAACGCTGGGATGAATCAATGATTGCAGATGGTCATATTTTTCCCGCGCCTCCGCCTCGGTGCGGCCCACCACCGGGTAAATGCCGGGCATCACCTTCACATCGGCGGGACCGCGCCCGTACCGCGGCAAACGCGCCATCACATCGGTGTAAAAATCCCGCGCCCGTTCGAACACGTCCTGCGCCGTGAACACCAGTTCCGCGACTCGCGCCGCGAGATCGCGGCCCGTGTCCGACGCCCCCGCCTGCACCAGCACCGGCCGCCCCTGCGGCGAGCGCGCGATGTTCAACGGCCCCCGCACGTTGAAATGTTTGCCCCGATGATTGAGCACATGCATCTTGTCCGGATCGAAGAACACCCCCGACTCCTTGTCGCGGATGAACGCATCGTCGTCCCAACTGTCCCACAGGCCAAGCACGACCCCGGCGAATTCCATGGCGCGGTCATAACGATCCGCGTGCGCAACATGCTGGTCGCGCCCATGGTTGAATGCCTCCGCCTCATTGTTCGAAGTCACCAGATTCCATCCCGACCGTCCGCCGCTGATCTGATCCAGGGAAGCGAACTGCCGCGCCAGCGTGTACGGCTCGGCGTAGGTCGTGGTCGATGTGGCGACCAGCCCCAGATGCGTCGTCACCGCCGCCAGCGCGGACAGCAGCGTCATCGGCTCGAACTTCACCACCTTGCCCATGCGGCCCCGTGAGTCCGCCGATCCGAACACGCTGACCGCCGCGCTGTCGGCCAGGAACAAAAGATCGAATTTCCCCCGCTCCGCCGTCCGCGCCACCTCCATCGACTGGGCGAAGCTGACACCGGAACCGGCATGCGCGCCGGGGTGGCGCCAGGCGGCGACGTGCTGCCCGGTCTCGTGGATGAAGGCGCCCAGTCGCATCATGCGGGGATGGGTCATGGCGGCGTGCTCCGGCTATGACGAACGATCGCGGCTCATGCTGCCCGCGCCGAAAAGGAAAAGCCAGCATGGCGTGGGT
>JAYVCG010000433.1:0-18732 GCA_043750075.1 Acetobacteraceae bacterium
CGCGATGTCAGGGGCATGGAAACCGCCCGCCGCGCCATCGAGATCGCCGCTGCCGGAGGCCATAACATCCTGCTGATCGGGCCGCCGGGATCGGGCAAGTCGATGCTCGCCGCCCGCCTTCCTGGATTGCTGCCGGACCTCGATCCCAGAGCCGCTCTCGGTATTATGTAGCAAATACACCTTAAAAAGTAACACCAACGATCATAGTTGATGTTATACCTATCCCCTGACGTATAGGGGTTCCCATGACAGACATCGTGCTCGCTGGCCTTGTCAAACGCCGCGCCGCCCTGACCGGGGAGATTGAACAAACCCACGTCCGCCTCCGCCAGATGCTGACGGACCTGGAAGCCCTGGACGCCACCATCCTACAGTTCGATGGCAACTTCCAGGTCGAGACGATCCGGCCCAGGGCATTCCGTCCTCCAGCCGACTGGGCCAACCGTGGCCAGATGAGCCGGATCATCCTCTCCATCCTCCGTCAGGCGGCGGAACCCCTGACCACGCGGGACATCGCCCTGGAACTGCTGATCAGCCGGGCGATGGACAAGCGGGACCAGAAGCTGCTTCGCCTCATGTCCAAGCGGGTTGGGGTGGCGCTGCGGACGCAGAGGGAGAACGGGGTGGTGGCGTCGGACCAAGGGCCAGGGCAATTTCAGCTTTGGCGGATTGATCGCGGCGATTTAACGGGTGGGTGATGCCCCTGTCACGGCGGCGTGCGCGGGCGGAGGCATAACCGGAGCGGCCTGGCACTCTCCCCGCCCGGCCAGATCAAGAGGGAGACAGGCGTGCCGCGACGATATTGGCACGCCTGTTTTTTTGGCCGTTTTAATTTGATGGCAGCGCGGGATACTGGGTTCTGGAGCGGAGAATCTAGGCTGAAAATGACCGGCGGAAACTATAACAACATGATCAACTTACTAACCGCATCCTTGTATCTTTCAAGGGGCTCATCGTTTACTTTTGTTTGTCTGCCATGTATCTTGTATCTTTTGGCTGTGATATCCCCCAGGGGCAATCCTAAGTGAGACGCGACAACGGAAACCGCATGGGCATCTGGTATATCAAGGAATGGTTGAAAATCCTTGGATAAGGAGAATGAATTCGGAATGGCCTCTCTCAGTTTTTGAACGCGCTGTTTAATCTCGTCATACATCGCCCCAAAAGCCTTGGACGCTCTTTTATCATACTGAGTGCTTCTGTTCAGGGGCACGACATGAATGGAAGGAAGGGTCATGCTGTAAAGCTTTGCCTTTGACGAAAAATTAACCCCCGCGTAACTAGAGGGAACTCCAATCCCATAAAGGAGCTGTCCTATATTATCTATAGCCCTTGCTGAAGAGCCATCTGCCGTGCAGGGAATAACAAGCCTGTTGGCGGCCAGAAGAGCAAGCTCTGTGTAAGCGGAAAAACTTGGGTTACAATCAATAAAGAACATCGCATTTGGGTGCTGCGCCACCACCGCTGAAATTATATCAGAAACCCATCTATGAACATTGGCCCATGCGTTAACGGGGAGGGTCTGCGCTGCTATTTGGTTAATTGCTTGGGTTTGTAGCTCTAAAGAAGGATCGCCAGCTATCAAAAATATATTGCCCGGAATATGCCCATTGATTGATTTTAGATCAATGATAAAATTAGCTTCGGTCCCTGTTTTTGCATGAGGCGAAGTTATTCTTTGGTCGAAATATCCACCAATAGTTTTTCTGGGCGTCATTGACAATAGCTTCACCAACTCAGCGGAGCCTGTGCCGTTCCCGCCCAAGAGAATTTCACTAACATTTGCTTGCGGACACATATCTATAACTACTACGATTTGATCTGGGTGCGCGACCGCATATTCTGTGGCCATGATAAAAGAAACGAAGGTCTTTCCCACGCCTCCTTTATTATTCCATACTGCATATCGAGGAAGCACGATTGACATATTACCCACTCCAGAAATCCCTGGCGCGCACCGTAAGCGGCCAAGGGTGCCACATCAAGGGCTGCGGTCTGGCAGATGGCCGGTTTCTTATATCGCGTTCCTCTGCCAATAACCCGCCCACACCCGGCTGACCGGATGCGCCAGCGCCACCATGGCCACCATCTCGTGCTGGCTTCCGTTGTCCACCCGCCGGTTTTCCTCCTTCCAAGCCATCTCACTGGCGTAGGCGATCAGGTATTTCCCGCTGATGTGGTGATGCTGCCCAATCTCAGCCCGGCGCATCCGGGAGAAAAAACTTTCGGCCTGATTGGTGCAAGCGCCGTCCAGGCTGTAAGCCTGAGAGTGGTTGATCCGCTTCATCTCGTAGAAAGCATGGAGGCGATCCCACCCGCCAGCCTCATCGGCGTGAATGATGGTCCCTGGCATCACGTGCTGGCGGATGAACGCCACGCCATCCGTCTCCCGCGCCACCACGATTGGCAGGATGCGCCCGCCGCGCTGCCGGGTGACCACCAGGGACTGGCGCTTCATGTTTTCCTCGGACAGCCGCTTCGCCGTCCGGTCCTTCTTCTCATTCTCCTGCCGGACGTGCCCGCCGAAATAAGCGCCGTCGATTTCAACCTCGCCCGACAGCTTCACGCCAGCCTGAGTTGAGCCGATGGCCTCGCGCAGCTTATGGGCCATCACGAAGGCCGTCTTGTACTGCACGTCCAGATCGCGGCCCAGTTGGAGGGCGGAAATGCCCTTGACCGCGTTCACGAAGAGGAAGATCGCGGCGAGGTAATCGCGGATCGGCAGCTTCCGGCTGGCAAAGATGGTCCCGCTGGTGACGCTGAACTGATGGTTGCACGCCTTGCACTTCCAGATTTTCCGGGCTGCGTAGGCGTAGACCGCCGTGCATTGGCAGCGCGGGCAAAACGCTTCCCCGCCGTTGTCCGCGAACCGGATGGCCACGAAGCGGGCATGCGCCTCATCATCCGACATGCGGGCGATGCTGATGATGCTCAGCGTGCGGGCCTTGGCGGAGAGAAGGAAGTGCTGAGCCATGGGAGTAACCTCAACGATGTTCGTTGGAGTTACTTATATCCGCTGATATGGTGGATGGCAACGGAAATCGTTGGCATTGCCTGAAAAAATCTTGTATCCAATCGGCATGTTAACCCCAGAGCAAAGCAGGGCCGCCCGTGGGTGGCTGGATTGGAGCCAGGACGATCTGGCGAAACGCGCCCATGTCTCCCTCAGCACCGTGAGGGATTTCGAGAAGGGCCGCCGCGTTCCAATCGCCAATAACCTGGACGCCCTGCGGCGGGCGCTGGAAGGGGCGGGAATCGTGTTGATGTCCAAGGAAGACGGGCATCCGATAGGCATCGCCGGGCCGGGCGGGTGATCCTTCCGGACCCCGTAGCCTGGATTACGTGGACATCAAGCAGGAAGTCCCTCATCCGGCTGTGCGCCGCTGTTGACGTTCCGCGAGACAAGCGGAGACCCCGGCGCGTCGCTCCGATCCGCCAAACTCCATCCCCTGCGGCGGTCCGCCCTCAACAGGGAATGCCATTTCGACAGAGCGCCCGATAGATTCGTGACGGGGTTTTTGCCACCGATCCGGATGCCTTGCATTGCCAGTTCCTCGACCAGCGCGCCCGTGGGTAATGGCCCGCCGGTTGCCGCCAGGATGGCCACCACCGCTTTGACGATTCGGGGAGGTTCCTTGACCACGGGGGCACGCGCCATTCCGTCGCCCGGCATGGGTGTTTCGTATCGAAAGTGCATTTCAAGGAGATAGGATAGCTCCCTCTCCCTGTTCCGCATGTCGGCAAGCTGCGCCTCCGCTTGCTCGATTTCAGCGCGGAATCTTTTCAAGTCTTCCCTCGTGCGCTCCAAGGACATGTCCCATGCTCCCAGCCTATTGTAGCTTTTGTACCACAATCCATTGAACGTGAAAAGTTAACTTCTGCTGCTGGCGAGAGTCCGCTTGCCATAAGGAAGGGGGTGGCAGTATGATGCTGGAGCATCAACGAGTCGCACCCCCGCTCGGCCTTCCAAGGGGCCAAGCGGGGGGCAGAATCTTTGATTTCGGCGTTTTCAACGGCCAGGGGCGTCCCCTGAACGTCGATGCGTGAAGGACTGGGAGGCCCCTCTGCTTACTCGGCGAAGGGATATTAATCACCTTGACCCTCGCGTGCAAGGGGAAAGGCCGGGCCAAGCGGGAGAACCCCACCGATGGTGGAACCCCTTGTCCACGTCCGGGCATACGTCCGGGTGCGGTATGGCAACATCGAGTATGTGCGCAAGCATGTGCGACGGTGGCCTCAAGCCTAACTTCACCTCTAGCCCCCAGCCGATTCGTCGGCTGGGGTTAGGGATGCCAAGGAAAAAGCCAATGCCAACGCTTTTGGTGTATCTGCTACATAATACCGGCCGCTCTTGAGGTCGGCATGATCCACAGCGTGGCCGGACTGCTGGAAAACGGACGGCTGATCCTGCGGCCACCGTTTCGGGAGCCGCATCATTCCGCGTCGCAGGCGGCCCTGGCGGGCGGCGGGTACCGGGCCAGGCCGGGCGAGGTATCGCTCGCGCATCGCGGTGTGCTGTTCATGGACGAACTGCCGGAGTTTCCCCGCCAGACGCTGGAATCGCTGCGCCAGCCCATGGAGTCGGGGCGGACCACCGTGTCCCGCGCCTCGGCGCACATCACTTACCCCGCGCGCTTCCAGCTCGTCGCGGCAATGAACCCCTGCCGCTGCGGCTATCTGGGCGACGCCGAACGGGAATGCGGGCGGGCGCCGCGCTGCGGAGAGGATTACCGCAACCGCATCAGCGGCCCGGTGCTGGACCGGATCGATCTGGCGGTGGAGGTTCAGCCCGCCACCGCCGCTGAACTGACCCGCGCGCCATTGGGAGAATCCAGCGCCACGATCGCTGAACGGGTCAGCCGCGCCAGGATGGCCACGCGGGAGCGGCATGGCGCGGATGGTCCCATGAGCAACGCGGAAGTCGAAAGCGACGACATTCATCTCGCGCCCGATGCCAGCCGTTTGGTCGAGGAGGCGATGAACCGTCTCCGGCTGTCCGGCCGGGGCCGGACACGGGTGCTGCGCGTGGCGCGCACCATCGCCGATCTCGCGGGCGCCCGGATCGTGGAACGCGCGCATGTGGCGGAGGCGTTGTCCTACCGCCACCGGACGCATGGCCGGGCGGGGTGAAGGGACGTCAGCCGTTCCCCCGGAACGCATCGGCGATCCGGCGCACCAGGCCCGCCCCATCGACCACGATCAGATCGAACCGCACGCCGTTGCTTCCCCAGTCCGGGTGCTCCGCCAGGATGATCTCGGTGGCGGCGAACAGCCGCGCCTGCTGGCGTTCGGACAACGCGGCGGCGGCATCGGCCAGCAGGGGACGCGCCTTCACTTCCACGATCGCGAGCAGCCCCTCTTTCTCAGCGACGAGATCGACCTCACCCGCCAGTGTCCGCATCCGGCGGGCGAGGATGCGCCAGCCGTCCCGTTCCAGCGCGGCCTCCGCCAGGGCTTCGGCGCCAAGGCCACGGCGATGGGCGATCTGTCCTTTCAGAGCACGGTCCAACATGGTGCGATGCTGCGCCGGAAATGCTAAGAACCGGTGAACGGATGAGGGAAACCACATCACGGCCCGGTTCAGGGACCATGTGCCGCATGGCGTCATTCCGGCGACATTGCTGGCGCTGCACGGCGGAGGAACAGGAACCCATCCTGGACATCACGCTGGAGGAAATCGGCGGCCGCCTGCCGGTTATCAGCGGCATCTGGGCTGACGGATCGGCCAATGCCGCGAAACTCGCCCGGATGGCGGAGGCCACTCCCTCGATCCGCGCGATCAAAGACTGGTCCAGGGATCTGGTCTGTCATGCGATGCATGACCAGGCATGACGCGGGGTTCGGGACAGCGCCTCGTGCTTGTTTCCTTCAGTCGATCCACCAGGGGTTGATCAGACACCGCGTCTGTCCCAACGTCCCCCGGCCCGTCCCCAGGAGCTGCCCCATGCCCGAGCATTACGATCTGCTGATCCGTAACGGAACCTGCGTCCTGCCCTGGGGCCAGGAAATCACCAGTGTCGGCGTCCGGAATGGCCGCATCGCCGCTCTCGGCGTGCCCTCCTCCGCGACCGCCACCACGACGATCGACGCCAAGGGGCTGCATGTACTGCCCGGACTGATCGATCCACATGTGCATCTGCGCGATCCAGGCGACAAGACAGTCGAAACGATCCCCACCGGCACGAAAGCCGCGGTGCTTGGCGGACTGGCGGCGGTGTTCGACATGCCCAACACCAGCCCCTCCATCGTTGACGCGGAAAAACTGGCCTGGAAACAGAATTATGCCGAAACCGCCGCCTGGTGCGACATGGGGCTTTACGTCGGCGGCACCAAGACGAACATCCCGGAACTGGCGTCGCTCGAACTTGGCCGCGGCGTCTGCGGCATCAAAGTATTCGCGGGCAGCTCCACCGGCGATCTGATGGTCGAGGATGACGAAAACCTGGAAAAAGTCATGCGTTCCGGCCGCCGCCGGATCGCGTATCACAGCGAGGACGAATACCGCCTCCAGGCCCGCAAGCCGAATTACAAATCCGGCGATCCATACGCGTACCACATGGAATGGCGGGATGAGGAATGCGCCTTCCTCGGCACGCGGCGGCTGATGGCCCTGGCGCGGAAAACCGGACGGTCCGCGCATATCCTGCACGTCTCAACCGCCGAGGAGCTGGAATACCTGAAAGACTTCCGCGACATCGCGACCTGCGAGATGCTGGTCAACCATCTCACGCAGGTGGCTCCCGATTGTTACGAGCGTCTGAAAGGCTTCGGCGTGATGAACCCGCCGATCCGCGGCCAGCGTCACAGGGACGCGGCGTGGAAGGCGATCAACGACGGAACCGTGGACACGATCGGCTCGGATCACGCGCCGCATCCCAGGGACAAGAAAATGCTGCCCTGGCCCGATTGTCCCGCCGGACTGACCGGTGTGCAAACGCTGGTGCCGATCATGCTGGATCATGTGAACGCGGGAAGACTGTCGCTCAACCGCATGGTCGATCTGATGTGCGCGGGTCCGGCGCGGGTCTATGGCGTCGTCGGCAAGGGACGGCTGGCGGCGGGATACGATGCCGATTTCACCCTGGTGGACATGCGCAAACAGCGGCGGATCGAGGAATCGTGGATCGTCTCCCCCTGCGGCTGGACGCCGTTCGCGGGCATGGACATCACTGGCTGGCCGGTCTCCACCATCGTGCGCGGGACCGTGGTGATGCGCGATGACATGGTACTGGGGGCGCCCATGGGCAAGCTGGTGAAATTCGCGGGTTAGCAACGGCGGCCAGAGAGCCGCCGCGCCCTCACACCGGCAGCCGCACCCGCGCCCGCAACCCGCCCATCGGGGAATCCTCCAGTGAAATTTCCCCGCCATGAGCGCGCACGATGTCGCGTGCGATGGTCAGTCCGAGGCCGGTGCCGCCCGCCGATCCGGTCTCGAACGGCCTGAACACACTCTCCCGCCGCTCCGCCGCGATCCCTGGGCCGTCATCGTCCACGTTCACCAGCACCACCCGTCCACGCGCGACGGCCGAGACCACGACGCGGCCGGCATGATGGCGCGCGTTGTCCACGAGGTTGGTGATCGCGCGGCGCACCGCGTCGGCGCGGAGCGAAACGGTCAGGGCGTCCGGCACGTTGACCTCAATGTTGGCGCCACCCCGGCGCGCGGCGGCGGCGACATCGGTCAGCATGGCGGTGAGATTGACCGGTTTGGCCTGTTCCGCGCCCTCGCCGCGGGCGAAGGCGAGGTAACCGCTGATCATGCGCTCCATTTCCGTCACGTCCTCGGTCATTTCCACCACGTCCTGGCGCCATGCCTCGTCCGCGGGCAGCATCGCCAGCGCCAGGCGCAGACGGGTCAGAGGTGTGCGTAAATCGTGCGAAACGCCCGCGAGCATTTCCGTGCGCTGGGTGAGGAAACGCCGGATGCGGTCCTGCATCCGGTTGAAGGCGACAGCGGCCTGACGCACCTCGGTCGCGCCCTCGGGCCGGATCGCCGGGATGTCACGGCCCAGTCCGAAGGCTTCGGCGGCGGCGGCGAGGCGGCGGATGCCGCGGACCTGGTTGTTCATGAACAAGGCCGCGATGCCGAACAGCAGTAAGGCGGTGCCGCCAACCCAGGGCACGAACAGATAAATCGTCGTCGTGTACAGGCGCTTGCGCGGCGCCACGACATCCAGCACGCCGTCCGCCACCTGAATGCTGATTAGCACCGAGCGGGGATCGGAGGTCCAGTCCATCGTGAACGGTGTCTTGAAGGCGTCGTTCAACGAGGCTTCCAGATCGTCATCCATGGGCCCGAGTATGTTGGTCCGTTGGGTAGGCAGCAGTTTGGCGCCGGGATTGAGATGCATTTCGAGGCCGAACCGTTCGCGCGCCATGCTCATGATCCATTCATGATCACGTTCGTCCGGGAAACGGTCCATCAGCCGCGCGGCTGCCAGGATCTCCCCCGCGATGGCGGAGGACAGGCGGCGGGACACGACATCGAGATGACTGCCGTAGAAGATCTGGAACGCCACCACCTGCAACGCCACGAGCGGCACGAGGATCATCAGCAAACTACGGCCCAGAAGCGATTTCGGCACGAACCGCTTCATCCAGCCGATGCCCGGCAGACGGGCGCGCATTCAGATGCCCGGCTTCAGCACATAGCCGCGGCCGCGCACGGTATGCAGAAAGCGTGGCTCCCGCGGGTCGGCCTCGATCTTGCGCCGCAGCCGCGTGACCTGGACATCGACCGCGCGCTCTCCCGCGTCGTCGGTGCCGAGGGCGGCGGCGATATCCTCGCGCGACAGGATTTCATTGGGACGGGTGGCGAGCGCGGTCAGCAGCGCTGCCTCGCCCCCGGTCAGACGGATGGGGCCGGTGGGGCCGAGCAATTCGCCGCGCGCCACATCGAAGCGCGCGGCGCCGATACGGACCGGTCCGGTCTCCACTGGGCTGAGGGTGGCCACGGCCGGGGCACGGCGCAACAGGGCGCGGATGCGCAGCACAAGCTCCCGCGGCTCGAACGGTTTGGGCAAATAATCGTCGGCGCCCGCTTCGAATCCCGCGATCCGGTCCTCGGGGGCGCCGCGCGCGGTCAGCAGCAGGACCGGCAGGTCGTGGCCTTGCTCTTCTCGCAGGGAGCGGGTCAGGTCGAGGCCGGTTTCACCGGGCATCATCACGTCCAGCACCAGCAAATCGGGGCTGATCGCCCGCATTCGCGCCCGCGCCTCGGCGGCGTCGGCGGCGGCGGTCACCCGGAATCCCTCGCCGGTCAGATAGCGCGCGAGGCGCTCGCGGAGCCGTGCGTCATCTTCCACCACCAGAATATGGGTGTCTTCCGTCATGGGCTTCCGCCGCCCGTGCCGCGCAGTCCCTGATCCACCCAGGCGCGCGCGCTTTCATCCATGATGCCGCGCATGACATGCTGAAATCCCGCGAGCGCCACGGCGCCGGAGGCATGGAACGCCTCGGCGAGGCAGGCGCGCTGGCGGGCGAACAGCCGCCGTTCCAGGTCCGTGCCGTGAAGTGTCAAACTCAGCAATCTCTGCCGCCGGTCGCCACGCCCAGGGGTCTGGGCCACGTAACCGCGGTCGAGGAGTTCGTTCAGGACGCGGGCGAGGGATTGCTTGGTGATACGCAGGATCGACAGCAGTTCGGAAACGGCGATGCCCGGATGCCGGCCGATGAAATGCAAGGCGCGGTGGTGGGCGCGGCCCAGACCGAGTTCCTCCAGGATCACATCCGCCGCGTGGGTGAAGTCGCGATAGGCGAAGAACAGCAGATCCTGCGTGAGGCGGATGTCCGCTTCTTCCGCTGGTTCCGGGCGGGTTGGCGGGAGCCCGGTCAGTGGTGAGGTTCCGTCAGCCATGGGCGCGTATCCCCGCTTTACCCTTTGGTGTGGAGGAGACGTGCGGGATGATGACGGCCGCTTTCCGTGAGGGAGGCCGCGACATGGCCGGTGGCTGTCTGGTGTGTGGCATGGCGCCCATCATGGCAGCACGACTGTCTGAAAGCGACCGGCTCGTGATGAGGGTCGCGTTTTCTGATTAACGGAGCGCGGACCGCGGGAGGCGATGTCAGGGTATCGTCTGAAGGCAGGCAAGCACGGGGCTCTGCCCCGCGCCCCGCGTCATGCCTGGGCATGCGTCGCATGGACGGACCGGGTCCCTGGACCCCATCCATGGAGAACCAATGGATGGTTTCCAAAGGCGAGCCGTCATGCGGAGCATGCCCAGGGCATGACATGCGGAGCATGCCCAGGGCATGACATGCGGAGCATGCCCAGGGCATGACGGCGGAGGTCCAGGAGGCAGCGCCTCCTGGCGGGTACGGGGCAGCGCCCCGCGGTTTCAACGCGAACGATTGCCTTGATGGCGCGGGCGTCTCTACCATGTAAATGGAAGCGGCCATTCGCTCAAAACCGTGGAAAACCGCCATTTTCTCCCCATGGGGGTGCGGCCCGCGCGGCCGCTGGCGAACTCCGCGCCAAATACAGACATAACGAATTCAGAACGTTACCCGGCCATGATGAGTTTCGCGAGCTTCTCCGGCTCGGTCAGCATCGGATAATGCCCTGTATCCAACTCATGCCAGCTCGCCTTCAACGTCTCCTGAGCCCGTCTCTGATGCGCGACGGGAGGGTTGACGCTCTGCCTGCACCAGATCACCGAGGCTTTCCAGTCCTGTTGCCAGAAGCTGTCGAGTTTCACCGGCTGTTGCATCGCCGCGACCGGATGCGGCGTGTACCGCTCCAAAGCCCAGGATTTGATGGGTTCGGGGAGGGAGATGAACATGCGATTGGCGGCGTCCTCGCGCGAGGGGCCGGTGGACAGCGCGTCACTGACGGCGGTGGGGCGTTTGACGTGATCGGACACGGCCTCGCCATCGAACAGCGCCAGCGCGTCGGCGAGCACGATGCGGGCGATGCGGGCGCGGGCGATTTCCGCCACCCGGCAGGCGACCATGCCGCCGCAACTGGTGCCGGTGAGCACGATGTCATGCAGATCCTCGAAGAACAGCATTTCCGCGATTTCCGCCGCCTGGGTTTCGGTGTCGATGCCCGGACGCAACGTGTGGCGGCGCTCGGCGCAGCCGTCGAGCGTGGGCGCGAACACGGTATGGCCCGCCGCGCGCAGATGCGGCGCGACGTCGCGCCAGATCCAGCCGCCCTGATAGGCGCCGTGCAAGAGAACATGGTTCGCCATGGTGGTTCCTCCCCCTGTGACGGCGGCGTGGTGCCGCCGGTCTGGCGGGGAGCATGGACGGGGCCTGGGTGGTTGTTAAGGGCGTGGGGAGGGACAGAAGCGTCCGGCGATTCGGACACTGAGTGGATCAGGATATCATTCCATTGCATATTACTCACCAGCCGGTATTTCAGGCTGCAAATTTAACCTTAAATATGTAGATTATAACAGGGTATATCCAAGAGGGTGCGTAGCCTGAAATACCGGCTGGTGAGTAATTATATTATTCATGACATCATTATTAAAACAAGCCACTTCAATGACAGGAGACTAGCGGGTCACTGGCAAGGCCTGATCAGAAAACCCCACCGCATCCACGAAACCATACTGCGGCGTGCAAATCCGCGGCAACGGCTTCGCCCGCATCAAATGATGCCGCAGAAAATCCAACCGCTCCCCAACACTGACCGTCTCCCACACCCCGCGCGACCAAACATGCAGGAAACGATAACAGGCCAGCGCCTCCGCCACATCCACCGCCGCGCGCACCCGGCGCAACTCCGTCCGGTACGCATCATCCCCCACGGTCAAATTGAACGGATGAAACGACACATGCAGCCAGGGCTTCCTCTCCGCCAGCACTGGCGCGATCGCGGGCAACACCTGATACTCCGCCCCCTCGATGTCGATCTTCACCAAACTACGCGCATCGACATTCCGTTCCCGTAACACCACCGCCGCGTCACGCAACCGGATCATGCAAGACGGCACGCCCATGACCAGGGAACCCCGCTCGATCCGCTGATGAATCGAAGACCCGGAATCCGCATGCGCCTTACCATACAGCGCGACCGTTTCCTCCCGCGCCCCCACCCCGTGCTGAAACAAATACATGTGCTGCGCCAAAGCGGGATTGGCGGCGACATTACGCACCAGCACATCATGCGCGACCGGATTGGGCTCGAACGCATGAACCTCAACCCCGCGCGAGGCGGCATGCAACGCGGTGAACCCAACATACGCGCCAAAATCAATCATCTTGTCACAATGCGGCAGAACACGATTGAAAAACCGTATCGTTCCTTCCTCGAACCCGCTCGTGAATTCCGCCGCGCCCGTCACCGCGACGGGATCGTTGACGATGTTGAACGCCAGAACGCGTTTCGCGCCCGGCGGCGCCATGACCAGACCATCCACGTCCGTGCCTCCTCACCCGTGATGGCTGAGGATACGCACGGACGGGTTAACAAGAGGTTGCCGTCAGCCCGGATCGGCGGTCAGCGCGGACACGGCGGCAATCCCCGCATGGGCGGCCAGATCGTCATTGTCCGAACTGTCGCCCGTCACACCCACGCAGCCGATGATCTTGCCCTCGACCCGGATCAGCACCCCGCCCGCGACCGGAACCATCGCCCCGCCAATGGCGCCATTCACCGCGCTGATGAAATGCGGCCGCTCCACCGCGCGCAGGCCAAGCGTTTTCGACCCAACCCCCATCGCCAGCGCGCCATACGCCTTGCCATGCGCGATGTCGTAGCGGCGCAATGCCGTGTTGTCCTCAGCCGCGTAGGCTTTCGGCACACCGCGCGCATCAAGCACGATGACCGCCATCGGGCTGAACTTCTTTTCCCGTGAAAATTCCAGCGCCGCCGAAACGATCGTCCGCGCCTGAGCCAGTGTGATGTCCGTCATGAGTGTTTCCTTACGTGGGTGATCACATGAACGATCCATCGGGATCGCCATGGAACATGATCTTGCCGACCGCCTCGAAATGCGCGTCGCGCGACTGGATTTGTTGTGAAAGCGTGTGCATGTCGCGGAACCGCCGCTCGAACGGCGTGCCCTTGAAGATCGCCGACACACCGGCGGTCTTGTAGACATAGTCAGTGGTTTCAATTGAAACCTTGATCGCCTGCGCGCACCCCAGCCGGACGCGGGCGCGGGCCTCGGGGCCGATGGGGGCGCTGTCGCCGGCGGTATCCCAGATGTCTTTCAGGATTTCCGTCAGATACGCGCGCGCTGAACCCAGTTCCGCCTCCCGGCGCGCGACATCGGATTGCACCACTGGGCTGTCGGCCATGCGGATCAGGCCGCGCGGGGTTTTTTCTTTCGCCAGCGTGATGAATTCCTCCAGCATGGCGCGGGCGATGCCGAACGCCACTCCGGCGACACCCACCGCGTACAGCCCCTGCATGGTGAAAGCATAGAGCGGGCCTGGGTCGCGGCGCAGCGTGGGGTCCTCGCGGGTGCCGGTGAATTCTTCCGGAATGAACACGTCGTCGAGACGGTAGCCCTCGGACGCGGTGCCGCGCATGCCAAGCGTGTTCCAGTCCTCGATGGGCGTGCGCTGGCTTTTGGGATACAGCAGCGTCTTCACCGTGGGATGCCCGAAACGATTGAGACGGCGCGAGCCATCCGGTTCGATGACGGTACAATGCGCGCCCATCCAGGTCGCCTGACGCGAGCCGCTGGCGAAATGCCACTGACCGCTGACACGATACCCGCCCGGAACGGCCGCGCAGGTGTGATGATTGGGCGGCCCCCAGGCGATCCAGCCGCGCGGATCGTCATAAATCGCCTTCGCCGCGCTGAGCGGAATGAAGGGCGCGATCAACGCCGCGCTGTTGGCGACAAACAAATTCCATCCCACCGACGCATCGTGACGGCTGAGTTCCTCGATCGCGCGCAGGTAAACCCAGGGCTCAACTTCATCCCCGCCCGCCGAGCGCGGCAGCAGCATTCTGGGCAAGCGCGCCTCGATGATTTTCGCCAGTACAGGGGCGGGAATGTTCTGTATCCGCTCGATTTCATCGCCCGCCGCGGCGATCAAGGGTCCAATGTCCCGCGCCCGCGTGACGGGATCAAGGGCGGGAGACGCCGCGCTGACATGGTTCATGGAAGGACGATCCGTGATGCTCTTTCCGGGAGATTACCGCGCGGTGGCACGATTTTGTCAAACAGTGGAGGGAATGGGAAACGGCGCCGCGAAATGACCGGCGGCGGCATGGCCCGGCGCCACCAGGACCAATGGCGGACGTGTGGTGCGGCAGACAGCGGCGGCGATCGGACAGCGCGGGTGGAAATGGCAGCCGGGTGGCGCATTGGCCGGTCCTGGCACGTCGCCATGCAGCACGATCCGGGCGCGTTTCCGTTCCGGGTCAGGAACGGGTGCGGCGGACAGCAGCGCCTGACTGTAAGGATGATGCGGCGCGTTGAACAAGGCGGCGGTGTTCGGGAAAGCAAAGGAGCCCTTGCTGCGCGGCTTCCTCAGGTTGCGGAACGGCACGCCCAGTCACGATACGTTCAGCCGGCTGTTCCGGCTGCTTGACCCGGAGAGGTCCGGCGCCGCGTTTCAGCGGTTCATGGCGGCGTTTTCCAGACAGTGTCAGGGTGTTATCGCGATTGATGGCAAGGTTCCGCGCCGCTCATTCGATCGTGCCCGTGAAAAGTCAGCGCTGCACATGGTCAGCGCCTGGGGCTGCGAACAACGGATGGTGCTGGGGCAAATCGCCACGGATCAGAAATCGGACGGGATCACGGCGGTGCCGGAACTGCTTGAAATGCTGTCGTTGAAAGGAACCATCGTGACCATGGACGCGCTCAACTGCCAGCGCGCCATCGCTCAACAGATTGTTGACCAGGGCGGTGATTATGCCCTGGCACTGAAGGGGAGCCAATCGACACTCCATAACGACGTCAGCTTGTTTCTGAAGGATCCCGCGTGCATGGGGACCACGACGGCCCGGACCGTGGATGGGGATCACGGCCGCATCGAGACACGGACGGCCACGGTTTCCACCGATATCGCGTGGCTTCAGAAACCGCACAAATGGCCGGGCCTCACCGCTATTGGAATGGTGACCCGCATCCGGGAGTTGACCGGCAGATGTATGCGGGAGACGGCTTATTACCTGCTCAGCGCGCCACTGTCGGCTGAACGCCTCAACGCAGTCGTACGCTCTCATTGGGCCGTGGAGAACCGGTTGCACTGGCGGCTCGATGTGATCATGAACGAGGATCAGCAGCGGATGCACGCCGATGAACGCGGATGTTCCTGGCTGTCGCGCCGGTCTGGCCGCCGCCCTGGCTGACGGGGGCCAGACCGGGCCGGTCCAGGCCGGTGGCCATCCGCGTTCATCGGCGTGCATCCGCGGTGGGAATCCCTTTCTTCCCCTGGCCGGCCCGAGGCCAGGGCCTTGTGTATCCCAGGTCCGGTTCACCCGATCGCCCTGGCTCCACACCCGGCACATCTTCGCGTTCCCCCCTCTGGCTGGTATGACCCCCACCTTCATGACCCAAAGGACCAGGCCCCATGCGCCCCTCCGGCCGCGCCGCCGACATGTTGCGTGACGTCTCCCTCACCACCGGCTTCTCCCACCACGCCGAAGGGTCGTGCCTGATCCGCATGGGCCGCACCGAAGTGCTGTGCGCCGCCTCCGTCGAAACCCGCATCCCCCCCTTCCTGCGCAACTCCGGCCTTGGCTGGGTCACGGCGGAATACGGCATGCTGCCGCGCGCCACCCATACCCGCGGCGACCGTGAGGCCGCGCGCGGCAAACAATCCGGCCGCACCCAGGAAATCCAGCGGCTGATCGGGCGTTCGCTGCGCGCCGTGGTGGACCGGGCGGCGATGGGCGAAATGTCGATCACCCTCGATTGCGACGTGCTGAACGCCGACGGCGGCACACGCTGCGCCTCGATCACCGGCGCCTGGGTCGCGCTGTCGCTGGCGTTCCGGCATCTGATCAAGATGAACGTGCTGAAAACCATGCCGCTGACCGGCCAGGTCGCGGCGGTCTCCTGCGGGATCGTCGGCGGGGCGCCCGTGCTGGACCTCGATTACGACGAGGATTCCAACGCCGGCGCCGACGCCAACTTCGTGCTGACCAACACCGGCGGCATCGTCGAAATCCAGGCCACGGCGGAGAAGAACGCCTTCAGCGAGGAGGAATTCCTGCGCCTCCTGCGCCACGCCCGCACCGGTACGGCGGCGTTGTTCGCAGCACAGCGCGAGGCGGTGGGGGACTGAATGGGACGCAAACTGACCCCAGGCGGGAAACTCGTCCTGGCGAGCCACAACCAGGGAAAACTGGTGGAACTGACGGCATTGCTGCGGCCCCACGGGATCGCGGTCGTCTCCGCCGCGGCACTTGGCCTGCCAGAACCCGAGGAACCCGCCCCCGATTTCGCGGGCAACGCGCGCATCAAGGCGCTGGCGGCGGCGATGGCCAGCGGCCTGCCCGCGTTCTCGGACGATTCCGGCTTTTGCGTCGCCGCCCTGAACGGCGAACCCGGCGTGTTGTCCGCCCGGTGGGCCGGACCGGCGCGGGATTTTGCTCATGCGATGGCGCTGGTCCACGAACGGGTGGGCGATGCCCCGGACCGGCGGGCGTGGTTCATGGCGGCGCTGTGCCTCGCCTGGCCCGATGGGCATACGGAGGTGTTCATGGGCCGGGTGGACGGCACGCTGGTCTGGCCGCCGCGGGGGGACAAAGGCTTCGGCTACGACCCGGTCTTCGTGCCGGAGGGCGGCACACGGACCTTCGCCGAGATGGACCCGGAGGCGAAACACGCGGTCAGCCACCGGGCCAGGGCGTTCGCGCAGGTGATGGCCTCTTGCCTCGGCTGAGGGCATGCCGGGTCTGATCCCACGCCGGCTCATTCTGTGTCTTGGGGCACTGTGCCCCGCTGGGATGCCGCTCGCGGGGATGCATGGGCCGGTGTTCGCCGCCGGGTCTGGTTTCGTCCGCGCGCCGGGGTTCCCCCAGGCCGGCGCCGCCGCCGCGCGAGGCGCGCTGGTCTGGGTGCATGGCACGTATGGGCGCGAAGCCTCCGGTCCGCCCGATCCGCCGGATTTCGTGAGGCGGGAGGCGGCTTCGGGGCTGGACATCTGGTGTTTCAACCGCGACCGGGGCGCCGATCCGCTCGCCGGGGGGGCGGAGGGCCTGGCGGAGGGCGTGCGGGGATTGCGGGCGGCGGGCTACCGGCGCGTCATCGCCGCGGGTCATTCGCGCGGCGCCTGGATCGCGCTGATGCTGCTGGCGCATCCCGGTCTGGCCGACGCGATCGTGGCGTTCTCCCCCGCCGCGCACGGCACGCGCCCGGAGCGCAAGGCCCAGGCGATGGAGGAGTGGGAGCGGGTGTGGACGGCGGCGCGAGGGGAAACGCGGGTCGTGCTGGTGCAACTGGCCGACGATCCCTGGGACCCGGACCCGGCGGCACGTCTCCGCATCGCGCGGCAACACTGGGGCACGCGGCTGTTGGCGGTCTTTCATCCGGAGACGCCCACGGGTCATGGCGGCGTCTATGAACCCGCGTTCGATGAACAATTCGGCGCGCGGATCGCGGCGTTCACGCGCTGAGGCCGCCCTCATCCATCGGTGCTCGCGCGTTCATCCATCGGTGCTCGCGCTCAGGCGGTCCATCAGCGCGAGTAGCAGGCCGGACACCACGAAGGCCATGTGAATCCCCACGTTCCAGGCGAGTTCACGGTCGCTGACGTGCTCCAGGTTCATGAAGGCTTCCAGCACATGGATGGCCGAGATGGCGACGATCGAGGCCATCAGCTTGAGCTTGAGATCGCCGAAACCGACTCGCCCCATCCATTTCGGCCTGTCCTGGTTTTCCACCGTGTTCAGCTTCGAGATGAAATTCTCATAGCCCGAGAACATCACCATCAGCACCAGGCTGCCCATCAGGGCGAGATCGACAAGGCCCAGTAAGCCGATGATGGTGTTGCCGCCGTCGGTGGTCAGGATGTGGCGCACCAGCGCGATCATGTTCTGGACGAATTTGATCAGCAGGAGGATCAGCCCGCCGATCAGTCCGAGATAAATGGGCGCGAGCAGCCAGCGGCTGGTGAAGATGGTGTATTCGACCGCACGCACAAGGAAGGACAAAAGCCGTGATCCGCTCATGATGGGTTGCCGGCCCGCGAGATATCCTCCGGCTGGCGGGGGGACGCCTGTTCCCGCCGCGCGCGGCGGCGCCTCGCCAGCAGCAGGTTGAGGGTTTCCACCAGGATCGAGAATCCCATGGCGGCGTAGATGTAGCCGCGCGGCACATGGGCGCCGAACCCATCGGCCACCAGGACCATGCCGATCAGCAGCAGGAACGTCAGGGCCAGCATCTTCACCGAGGCGTTATGCTCGATGAACGAGGAGAGCACGTTGGACGCCGCCAGCATCACGGCCATCGCCACCAGGATCGCCGCCACCATCACCCACAAATGCTCGGCGATGCCGATGGCGGTGATGACGCTGTCCAGGGAGAACACGATGTCCAGGATCGCGATTTGGGTGACCGTTCCCAGGAAGGTGACAGTGGCGCGGCCCGTTGCCGGCGCGTCCTCCTCGTGCTCCATGGTCTGGTGGATTTCCGTCGTGCTCTTCCAAAGCAGAAAGAAGCCGCCGCTGATCAGGATCAGGTCGCGCCAGGAGAAGCTCTGTCCCGCCAGCGACAGCACCGGCGCGGTGAGCCGGGTCAGCCAGGCGATGGACCACAGCAGCGCCAGACGGGTGCCCAGGGCCAGGAACAGGCCGATTTTGCGGGCGCTTTCCCG